>JBDRAY010000052.1:0-16439 GCA_043823295.1 Methanobacteriota archaeon
GGTAGAGTACACTTGAGTGAAAAGAAAAAGCGATAAAACAATCAAGAAAAAAATATTGTTCAAGCTATACGCTACGGTTAAACCAACTACAAGCAGGATAATTGCAGTTAATGCCGCTTTCTTAATGCTTAATTTGCCTGAAGCAATCGGCCTGGTTTTTTTTTCAGGATTTAATCTATCCCTCTTCAAGTCGATTACGTCATTAATAATATAATTAGCAGACGAAACAAAACACAGGGATATGAAACCGAGCATTAATTGTGGCAGAAACCCAAAATTAAAAAGGTTTTTAGAGAATATTATCGGCAAAAAGATGAGCAGGTTCTTGTACCATTGGTTAACTCTCGCGGATTTTATTATATAATCAATCGTTTTCATGAGAAAAATCTCAACAATTTCAGCAGGCCTTCTGGAGGATGATCCGAGGAAATGCCTTTACCGAGATTATTACGTTTTTTCATATAGTAGTCATAGCCTTGCGTCATCATCTCAATTGCACTGTAGTTCGGCTTCCAACCTAAAATACGTTCAGCTTTAGAGGTGTCTAAAACAAACTCCTTGTCTGCTATCAAATAATGCTCGACATTTAATGGCGTAAGTTTGAAGTAGTCTAACGTTCGTAAGGCATTTCGTGCAATGAAATCATTTATTGGAGTTATCTTCGACTTCGAACCTGCGTGATCTATAACTGCTTGTATTAAGTCACACACTCTTGAAGGGTTAGCTTCTCCGATGTTAAAGATTTCACCCGATCCCTTCTCCATGCAGAGCATGCAGGCATCAACGAGGTCGTAGACACTTACCATTTGGAATTTGTTTTCTCCCGACCCGATCAAGTATACTCGTTTGTTTCTTCTAATCCAGTCGAATAATATTGTTAGAAGTCCGAGCCTTCCCGGCCCCACAATCATCCTAGGCCTTATTATTGAGGCATCTAATCCTTCTTTCATGTACTCTAAAATAATTTTTTCTGCTTCAACTTTGCTTCTTCCGTACGGCCCAACAGGCCGTAAAGCACATGTTTCATCGCAAGGGATCTTTTCCGGAACCCCATAAACAATCGAGGTCGAGACTTCAACCAGTTTTTTAACATTATTTTCCGTGGCTACCTTACACAGATTTTCTGTGCCGCACACATTCACCTTAATGAACATGTTTCCCGCGCGAGAACACGGTAGAAGAGATGCGAGATTAAATATCACGTCAACGTCATCACACGCATTGGAGACATCCTTGTAGTTGCTTACATCGCCCTGAATATAATCTACATCACAACCAAACGTTGGCTGCTCTCGCATGTCAAGGACTTTAACTCTCCAACCTAACCCTTTTAGTCTTTCTGCGAGGTTTACTCCAAGAAAACCCGCACCCCCAGTTAACAGTACAACGCTGCCCACTTTTAAACTAATTTATTCTCCTGTGTCCACTCAACTGACTTGAGTATCCCTTCCTTGAAACTTATTCTGGGTTTGTAACCTAACTCTCGTTTGGCTTTCTCTGTACTGCAGGCTATGTTCTTCACCATTTCCCCGGCGACATGGAGGTTTATTTCGTAGACTCCCAGTTTCCCCAAGATTATGTCCACTACTTCAAGTATCTGTGAAATAATCTTAGGCACGCGCCTGGGTCTTAACTCAGCCCCTAAGACTTCAGCTATCTCCTGATATATCTCAAGGGTGGTGTGCGGTTTCTCGTCACCAATCCAATAGGTTTGCCCGTTAGCCTTATCATTTGATTCAACCAAAAGAAGAGCATCCACGAGATTGTCGATGTAGGTCATACTCCTCAAATTCAATCCGTTCCCGAATAGAAGGGGTCTGCCGCTTTTTATCATGTTCATAAGCTTGGTCATCCGTGCGGGTTGTCTCGGACCATAATACCAGCAGGGACGCAGGATAACGGTTTGTATTTTGCCCGAATCCTGGAATCCTCTTACCTTCTCCTCAGCCAAATACTTGCTTTTACCGTACTCACTGGTAGGCCTGCAAGGCCCGTCCTCAACCATTAATGTCTCCTTGTTTACATTGAACCCCTGAGCTGAGTTACTGCTCACGTAAATGAATTTCTTAACTCCCCCCTCAACACTTGCATCGAGCATATTCTGCGTTCCGGTAGTATTGATTTCATAGAAGTCGTTAACATGGATTTTTGGGTGGATTATTCCAGCGCAATGAAAGACTGACTCAACGCCTTCAACGGCTTTTTTAAGGGAGGTTGCATCCCTGACGTCTCCTACAACCAACTCAACACCCATTTTTTGGAGGATTGATACATCAGCATCTTCCAGAATCAGGCACCTTACCTGTTCTCCTTGTTCACATAAAACTTCAATGAGACGAGTCCCCAACCATCCAGGAGCACCCGTCACTAGCATCTTTTTTCTGGTCATTTTAAATTTATATATTTCATAGAATGCTTTAAATATTATACCTGATTAAAGCGTGGTTGAATCAGATTCTACGATTCTCACATTCTATTTAATTATGCGAGAATGAGAATAGTTGAATAAGATGAGTAAGGCAGATTTTGTTTTCGAGATTTCTTATGAAGCTTGTAATAAAGTCGGGGGAATCTACACTGTTTTAAAGACTAAGGCGCCGTACATGATCGACGAGTACGGGGAAAACTACCTGACAATAGGCTTTTACGATGAGAGAAAGGCTGAACTAGAGTTCGAGTCTAAGGAGGCTCCCGATGAAATAATCAAGGTTTTCAATGAACTTGAGCCTCTGGGAATAAAATGTTTTTATGGTACTTGGATGATTCCTGGAAAACCCCGGATTATACTGGTGGACTCAAGAAACTTTATGGGAGAAGCTAACAACATTAAAAAACTTTTGTGGGAGTGGGGCGAGGTTGATTCGCTTCATGCAGACAATACGTTTATTGAACCGATTGTCTGGTCTTACTCGTGCGGAAAACTAATCGAAGGCATCGTTAAATCTAAGTCTTTCAAGGGGAAGAAATGCGTTTGTCAATTCCACGAATGGCTTTCGGGGACTGGACTCCTGTATCTAAAGAATTCTGGCGTAAAAATTGCAACCGTTTTCACGACACACGCTTCAATGCTTGGAAGAACCCTTGCTGGAAACGGAGTCGACATTTACTCAATGACGAAGGGAAAAAGGGATGAAAACACAATCAGGGGATTAGCACAAAAATATGGAGTTATCGACAAACACACGATGGAGGCAGCCTGCGCAAGACAAGCAGATATTTTAACGACTGTAAGCTCTGTCACAGCTGAAGAAGTGAATTTTTTCTGGGACAGGAATCCTGACATACTCACTTTGAACGGGATCGACTCTGAAAAATACCCTGGTTTCGAAGAACTTACAGTCCGCCGCAGGAGAAACAGGGTTCAGACAAGGGATTTTCTAACATCCTATTTCATGAGATATTATCCCATTGACCTTATGAATATCCGGAGCATATTCATTTCCGGAAGGTATGAGTTTAGAAACAAGGGGCTTGACGTCTTTATTGCAGCTCTCGGAAAGCTTAATTCAACGCTTAAAGAGAATAAGGTCGAAAAGAATGTTGTGGCATTCATCTTCGTACCGGCCGGAATTAGGGGCGAAAACATTGATGTGTTAAAGAATAAGAGCCTTTACGAGGAAATTAAAGACCACGTCCAAGAGTCTCTATCTGATATTGGGGATTCAATATTGAACAAAATAATTTTGGGTGAGCGGATTGATGGTGTGGTTTCAGATGATTTCCGTCAGAAATGTAAGAAGCTTTCCTCCCACTTCCTCAAAAAACGGGGCGATCGACCTCCGTTGTGCGCTTTCGAGCTTACGATTCCTGAGGACCGGGATGCAATTTTGTCAACTTTAAAGTTTCAAGGGCTTTTGAACAGGGAGGAGGACAAGGTTAAAGTGATTTATTATCCAGCTTATTTGTCTAGTGCCGACAGGTTAATGTCTTTGGATTACGCTGATGCGACCCTCACATGTGACGTGGGAGTATTCCCATCCTACTATGAGCCGTGGGGTTACACTCCCGTTGAGACTGCAGCTCAAGGATCATTAAGTATTACAAGTGATCAGGCGGGCTTTGGGAAATTCATAAACGGTAAAGGCAACGGAATTTACGTATTAAAGAGGATGGGCAGGTCCATGGAAGACATAATCTCTGACCTATCTGAAAAATTATTTGAAATCGTGAATTTATCGAGCAAGGAATTAGCCCACCGTCGAATGAATGCGAAGGATTTGACCAGTATGTGCGATTGGGCGGAGTTGATTAAAAATTATTTGATCGCCCATGAGATGGCAGTAGAAAAAATTTAAAGATAATTCTTTTCAGATTCTTTTCCCGCCCGCAACGTCTTCAAAGTATGCCCTTATCGGTTCTGCGACTGATGGAGCCCAGCAGGGGTGGCCCAGCGGTTTATAGGGCTCGTTGCCGCTGTAATATTCTGATACCGTGCCCAAGCATCCTGTTGAAGTTGTCTCAGCCATAAATTCATGTAGGATATTGGGGATTTTTTCTATCCCAATATTTTTGGAGTATGCTTTTACGAACGGTCCTAGCAGCCAGGGGTGGGCTGAACCTTGAAAAGGGGTTTTACCGTCTCCGATGTATCCGGAATCATCTTGTGGTAGAGTTCTGATTCCGAGCGGAGTTAGTAGCTTTCTCTCGCAAGATTTCAATATTTTTATGGCGCACACTTTCTCAACAGGACAGTAATCCATCGAAAGAACTATTAACTGATTGGGGGTAAATGAATCTGATCCTTCACAATCATTGAGGTAGCTTCCATTCCAATACAGCTCATCAATCGCTTTTTTAGATTCCGAAATATCTGTTTTAAGGCTTAGATCATCTTCCATAAGCGTTGAAAGATGTTCCATAACGTTTAGGCAATTATACCATAAGCCCTGGATTTCCACTGCATTAACTCGTTTTTCAGGGATCCAACCCCCATCCTTCACCTTTAAAACACCCTGCCGTTCATGATCGGAATAATATTTCAGGACTTCCTTCAGAGTCCACCAGTACGTGTGGATGAATGCATTCGCCTTTTCAGAGTCGATTAGCAGGGTATACTGGTAAAGCCTTGCAATCAACCATAATCCGGCGTCAAATTCACTGAAAGATTTCTTATCGGTTGGACTCGCCGGGACTTTACCACCCCAGACTTTGTTTAAGATCAGTTCGAAAATCTTTTCTGCAGAATTAAAATCCTTTGATATGAAACACACTCCTGGAAGAGATATCATAGCACTCCGAGTAGATAAGGGCATGTCGTGGTAGCCTGGAAGAATTGTTTTTTTACCATCAAAATCGACCAGCAATGACCTGGCACTTGATAGCAGGCTCATGAGTTCCGTCCCGAATTCATCACCAATGATTCCTGAAGGTGGATTCCGATCTTTCGAGGTTATTCTTTCAAAGGTTTGTTTAGTCTCATCCCGTGTTTCACAGCCTACTGTGAGTATGTAGAAGGTCTTTTTTTCTTTAGGCTTGCATTGATATTCAAAGTATGCATGGCATGCGATTGACTCGCTCTCCCTATCGTACAAATACTTTTCCGATTTGATTGCTGGGTTTTCCCTCTCTTTGACTGTGGACTCGTAGGAGTAGACGAGCATACAACCGTCCTTGCCTGAAACAGTGAACGCCTTGTCTTTTATGAGGGAAAATTTGTTTTCTCCTTTTGATGGTTCCCCGATTTTATGGGTGGGGTAGTAGGGGTGGACTTCAAATTTCATTTCTTGGTCGCTTCGATTTTGAATTTCGTATGTTGTGAGAAGGGCGTTGTATCCTTTAATCATCCTGAATGTTTTTTTCACAGAGAATCTTTTGTGGGAGTGAGTGTATCTTGCAAACTCCAAACCTAGATAGAAGGTTGTTGACAGTTGCGGATCTTTTGGGTCTAGTGAAATCACAGATCCGTCAAGGCTTGCATTTTCAAATAATTGTTTGAGAAAAATAGTTTTCTTAAGCTTCGGTGATGCAGAAACAAGGAGCCCGTGATTTGGTCTTGTGTTTTCCCCTGAAACGCTTTGAGAGCAGTAGCCTCCTAACCCATTTGTCAGAATCCACTCTCTTTTCCGTATTGAGTCGACTCCAACTTCTGACAAATCAATCTTTAAGTGTGATTTATCCCATCCGGGAGGCTTGTTGATAGCCCTCACAACCTGATTTGCGGGTTCAGGGGTCATAGTTTGGTGTGGAGTTCGTCGCCATCAGCAGCTACCCTTGTCTTCACGAACATCTGTTGGGTCGGTTTCATCACTTGGACGTTAAAGTTATTCGAAGAAAAAGTTATTAAGCCCACATACTGCCGTCATTTCCGGAAGAGGAGGTAAAAGTATCTCCTATGGCGTGAAATGTGGAATATTGAAATGACGGCCAATGCAATCCCTGCCTCAACATGCCAGTAGAGCATGTTGAATGGGAGGTTAGGATTCCAGTTATAGTTTAACCTAATGACTAGGATGAGTCCAAGTATTGCGGAAGCAAGAAATGTTAGGAGAAGGATTATATTCCATAATCTAATGTAACTTTCGTATTGAATAACTTGCTCTTTAGCAAGACAGTATGTTGCAAGATAAAGTAGGGTCAAGGCAAGTGCAATTGGAATTAGAGGGTATATCCTAGTCGTAGCGTCGCCATCAATGGCAATCACTTTAGAAGCGTTTACAGTCATTAAAACTAACAGAAAATACAGGAGAATAATCTTATTGTTCATCTCACTATTGGCGAAGCATGTGTGTCAAAGGGATTTGTCCGCATTGCAAGGGAAAACAGGTAAGGGTAATTCTCTTTAAGATGCCTCATATAATCAAGCCACTCAACAACCAGAAGGCCGTAAGCCCTAACAATATCGCCTTGAAGGTGCTCTACATCCGACTCCGGAAGATTTTTCAAGGACTTCCTATTCTCCAACTCCTCTGTAAGATGGAATACCGCCCTTAAAAGCTCTGTGAAAGATTCATGCTCAAGGAGTGTGGGGTTTTCAAGAAGCCTTAACATGAAGTCTCTTTTATCGACGAGATAGGAAGCCAAATCCTTAAGGTTGATTTTTCCCATATCCACTGTGTAAGAGTAAATTTTCAAGAGCTTTTCAACCCTTAAAAACTCTTCTTCATTCCAATCATTTGAGACTATGAGGTTCTGCTTGATCTTACTTAAGGACGGGTCGAAATCCGAGAAGAATGCGAGAAGCCATATCCCAACTTCACTGAAGAATGCGCCTATAACCATGTTCAATTTTTCAAGCCTTATCTTCCTCTCCCTTGCAGACAATATCCTGTGGATGATCAATGAGACGATAAGAACCTCAATGGGTAGAAAACCAATGTCGCCAATAAGGTAGATTAGAATGTGGTGTAAATCATCGAAGATTAAGAAGTGAAAACCGTAAACTATGATTGAAGCCACAATCAGGGTCAACCCCAACCTTACCTGCCAGTCTATTTTACTCATCTAATACTCACTTTTATCCCTGCAGGGGTATCCAAGAGACTTCTTTGTTATTGTTACGTTGCAAAACGGCTTTTCAAAGGCGGGTTCTTCACAAACCACTAATTGGTAGTCTCTGACAGTCTCATCGAAAGTGTAGTGGCAATACCTCTCGCTTACGAACCCGCTACGACCGCAGTCACTGTCCTTAAGGCACTCGCACGGACTGCAAGGTCCGCCACAGTCTACGGAAGCCTCCCCTTGATTGCGTATTTTATCATCACAAGAAGGTTTAAATGACAAATCGAAAGACTCTGAAATTTTCTGAAGAGGTTCATCGGAAGAAACCGTTAGGTTACAGTGGATGGTGGGAAGATCCTTCGGAACCCTACCTTCCACTCCGAAATCATAAAAGAATTTCTCCTTAAAAAGAATGTAAAAATAGATTCTGGCTTGTGCACCCCTGTTAGCCGTTTTTATCCTAGTCCCTATATTACTTTCCTTAGAGTAATCCGCATCGATTTCACACAATCCTTCCGCGCATTCTATGAATCCGTTAAAGGCGGCGATTGTAGTGTCTTTGACGAATCTACCCCCGCTAGTGCTCTCAGTGATGTATGGTAGGAAAACTTGGGTTGAACTGTCAAGGAGTTTTTTTTCACAGGATACGAAGAATGTAATGTTCTCCGTCAAGGTTTGAACCACCATACTCATTTCATAAGGATATATCCAGTCAGCTTCAGAAGTCCCTTTAAACCGGGGGAGCGGGTTCAATTTATTCTCCCTCAAAGGACAGTCTTCGACACATGAAAGCCGCTCGGTTGAGTCACATAGGTGGTTGCCGCAGCAGGGGATGATGGGTGTGTGAGTGCAAGCAAATGCCGTGAGGTTTGAACAATCATCTTTCGTGCAGTTTAATCCGTCATCGCACGTTGGCGGGCATGAAGTGCCGCATTCAGGGGATAGTATTTTTTCGTGGACGCAGTTGTATCCAGTTGAGATGCCACAGTAGTCTGCAGTGCACAAATCCTCGTCGTCGCAGGATTTCGGGCAGCTTCCACAATCACTCAAGCATGTTTCCTCGGATTCCCCCCTCTCACAATAACCGTTCCCGCAACACTCGGGCGTAGTATCGGTTATGCACAAGCCGTTAGAGCAGAAGACCATTTTACAGTCTTCCGTTACTCCGCTGCATTCTCCCCACGGGCCAGACAGGGGGATGCTTTTACATTTGAAGGCTGTTTCTCGACCGCACAACTCCTGTGTGCAAGGATTTGAATCGTCACAAGCATCGCATGAAGTCTGAGGGATAAAAAGAAATGCTAGTAAGATGAAAAATATTGCTAATGCAGCGTAAACAAATGTTCTTTTACTCATGTCACAATTCCTTTGAAATCGATAAGATATCGGCTACAATCGAGCTTGAAGTCTCTCGCGATCCAGCCCCCCGACCCACAATCGTCACATCCCCTGCGACATCTGTGTTTAACATTAGTGCATTCAAGCTACCCGAAACATTAAGTGGATGGTCTACGGATACTAGTCGAGGTGAGACTTCAAGGCGTAATACATCACCCACAAGCTTCACCGTAAAACCGTGTTTTTTCGCAAGATCAATAGCTTCAGGCGTAATCTCCCGTATCCCCGTGACCTTCATATCCTCGTATGAGACGTCCATTCCAAGCAAGGCGTTTGCCAGGATAACGACCTTTGCAGCCGAATCCACACCATCAATGTCATATGAAGGGTCAGGTTCCGCATAACCCAATTGTTGCGCCTCTTTAACGGCAGAATCTAACTCCACCCCCTCATCGCTCATCTGGGATAAAACGTAATTTGTGGTTCCATTCAAAATGCCGTAAGCTGATTCAACTTTGTTCACGCTAAGACACTCGTCCATAAGATTCATTATGGGTATTGCCCCGCCAACAGTTGCTTCAAACCTAACCGAAACCTTGTTTTTCCGGGCGGAATCCATAATCCTTTTATAGGCTACGGCAAAAGGCGCCTTATTTGAGGTTGCAACGTGTTTTCCCGCCGAAATCGCAGTCAAAATATGTGACAGACCCGGCTCCCCAGTCTTAATGTTTCCGGGTGTGAGTTCAACTACGATATCTGACTGCGTATTCATTATCACGTCTCTTGTCTTCTTATCAGTCCAAAACTTGTTCTTATTTAAGGGTTTATCCAAAACCTTATCTAAGTCTAATCCTTCATCTGAGATAACACTTCCATCTATCTCACAGATTGCAGAAACCTTAATGTTGACTCCATGTTTTTCCCTTATAAAACCCTGTTTTTCCCTAAGCGTTTGTAAGACTCCCCGACCAATCACGCCAAACCCCACGATTACAACTCTTACTTCCTTCATTTTCACTCAATCGACTCCACGACAGTCAAATCCTTCTCCCTAGAAATTGAATTTATAACCGTCATAATCTTCTTATACTTTCTGTCATCAAACTCCACAAGCATAATCACGGCAGACTTAGCCTCTGGATCAGACATGTTTACTATAATATCAGAGACAAGGCCAACTTCATTAATCTTATCGATAGTGTCCCTAATATCAGTGTCAATCACATGGCCAATAAACAAGAACGAAAGAGTTCTCTTCGTATAATACTTGCGACCATCAACTTGAATTTTTTGAACGTGAATCTTCTTCTTGACAAGAGCATTCGAAATAACCTCCAGTGATTCAAGATCCATGATCTTGAAAACAACCTTGACACCGACAAGACCCCCAGCACCCCTTTGATGTACGACACTCTGAATATTCCCGCCTAAATCCGAAATCGGTGACAACGCCGAAATCAAACTACCGGGAACATCCCTCAAACCAAGATCTAAATCAACTTTCATTTTAAACTTCAGTTATATAGATATGTTGCGTGAATTACTCATACAAATTAAAGAATAAAAAATGACTCGATTAATCGTGACTGAGAAACCTGACGTAGCCGATCGGATAGCTCGGGCTTTGGGTAAGCCTCGCATGCACAATGAGTTGGGGGTGCCTTATTTCGAGGTGGATGGTAATTTCATTGTTCCGGCTGTTGGCCACGTATTCGGGCTTTCAGAGAAAACTCGCGGTAACTGGACTTACCCCGTTTTCGACATTGATTGGATTGAAAGCTATAAAGTCAATAAAGGGTCTGCTTTCACGAAAAAGTACTTGGACAACTTGAAACATGTTTCGAAAAAGTGTGATGAATACATAAATGCCTGCGACTACGACATAGAAGGGGAAGTCATAGGATATAACATCATAAAACATGCGTGTGGAAGCGACCCGTTAAGCTCATCCACAAAAAGAATGAAGTATAGCACACTCACAGCTGATTCGATCAGGAAATCCTATGCAAACCTGGTCGCCACGGACGCTGGCATGGCTCGCGCAGGACTTACAAGACATACTCTCGACTGGTATTGGGGGATTAATCTTTCACGCGCCCTAAGCCTTTCAATGCGCTCGGTCGGAAGATACACGACTCTAAGTATTGGACGGGTTCAGGGCCCGACATTAGAAATTCTTGCTAAAAGGGAGAATAGTATCAAATCGTTTAAGTCAAAGCCTTACTGGCAGATTGAATTACATACGGAAAAAGACGAGATTTTAGTTAAAGCACTCCACGTTAAAGACAAGATTTTTGACGAAGGTGAGGCCAAACAAATAAGGGAGAATTGCGGGAAAACTGCGGTTGTTGAGTCCACAGACCAAAAGAAGTTCACTCAAAAACCACCCACACCATTCGACTTAACCACCCTTCAAACTGAAGCATACCGATGTTTTAAAATCGACCCCAGACGAACTCTTGAAATCGCCCAGAAACTTTACACTCAAGCATACATCAGCTATCCCAGAACTTCAAGCCAGAAACTACCTTCAGACATAAACTATCGCGAGATAATAAGCAACCTTTCCAATCTCCCCCAATACAAAGAGTTAGCCGAAACCCTCGCATCCAAACAAAAGCTTACCCCAAATAACGGAAAAAAAGACGATCCCGCACACCCCGCAATACACCCGACAGGAGAGAGAGTACTTGGATTAGACGGTCAGTCAGAAAAAATATTCGATCTTATTGTAAAGCGATTCTTCGCAACTTTCGGAGACAGTGCCCACAGAGAAACGGTGACAGTGAAATTCAACAACAATAAGGAATTCTTCATTGCGAAAGGCACAACAACAACAGAAGATGGGTGGCACAAATACTATAAACCCTACCTAAAACTTGAGGAAAACCTCCTCCCAACATACATTGAAAAAGAGATAATTGATGTATTAAAAACAGAGTTTCTCAAAAAAGAAACCCAACCCCCCCAAAGATACACTCCAGCATCCATTGTCCGGGAAATGGAGAAAAAAGAAATCGGGACGAAAGCAACACGATCACAGATTCTAGACATACTGTTTAAGCGAGGTTACGTTCTCGGAAAAAGCATCGAGGTAACTGAACTTGGTTTGTCAGTCATAAAAACTCTTCAAAAATTTTGTCCCGAAGTCGTAAGCGTCAATCTTACCCGGAAATTCGAGCATATGATGGAGGATATTAGGGAGGGTAAGAGGACTCAACAGGAGGTTGTGGCTGAAGGTCGCAAGACTATTGAAAAATTATCCAGAGAATTCAAGGTCAATGAGCGGATGATCGGTCAGAGTCTCATAGCTTCTCTCGACCGGTCAAGGCGGATGAAGGATTCTTTGGGTAATTGCCTGAAATGCGATGGAATGCTCGTTCTTAGAACTTCCCAACACGGCTCCTTTATTGGTTGCTCTAATTACCCTAACTGCAGGTTTACGATTTCCCTTCCAAACTACAAGTTGACGCGGGCTGGAACCTGCGGAACATGCGGTTACGGGATGCTTCAAGTTCAATCTAAAAAGGATTGGAAGTTTTGTGTTAACCCAGAGTGTCCTAAAAAGAATAATTAATTATTATGATGCGTCACTTTGAACTTTGGATGGAAAAATATGGTGAACGAAGAATTCAAATCGTTGAAGTATTGCGGAAACACCATGAAACTCTTTCCGAATTAATCAAAAATATCCCTGAAAAAGAGGTTATAAAGCCTATTCCAAAGGTGAAAATACCTGATTCTCCGTCAATGTGTTTTATTGATGGGGGAGAAGGATTCAGAGAGCTTTCTGGCGCGGGCTTTTACATGGTGCGTGCGACAGGGCTTGTGATGACTGAGAATGTGGGGGAAAAATTCTTAAGGGATCTTGATTTAGGGCTCATCTCCTATGACGATAATACGAAGGATCGGGTTGAGCTTTTAAGGGAGGCTATGGAACTTGAAGTTGCAATAAAATCAATAAAAGAATACAAGCCAGATTATGTTTTCTTAGATGGCTCGCTCTACGTTAAGGCTTCCCGAAAACCCATTGAATGCGAGGAGTATTCGGCTTACGTGAGAAACTTTCAAAGACTTATCACTTTAGTTCAAAAAGAGGGTGTTAGATTGGTAGGTGTGTCAGAAGACAGTAAATCCAGACTTTTGAAGCAATACCTTAATCAAAAGTATTCAGTAACATTCCCTGATTTTTTCACCGATCCAACTATCTTAAATATTATTTCTGAAAAAGACAAGTATTCAACCGTCAAACTAACCCCTAAGAAAGGGGGGGTGGGGTATACGACAGCTTATCTTAAGGTTCATAAACTCGCAAATCCACTGCGAATCGATTCATTAGACGGTGAGCAAGAGCTAGATAAAACCCTCTCTCTGATTGAAAAACTGTCTAAAGGATCAAAACACTATGGATACCCGATACCACTATTTCTCGCACACTTGGACGCGAAAATCAACGCCAAACATACTGAATGGAGCTCGAAACGTTTATCACATTATGCTTTACGGGAGTTTCCGGAATTAGCGCAGGCTATTTTGGGAAAAACAAGAAGGGATTATAGGCCAAAAGGGTGTTGATACTATTTTTTACCTTAAAAATATAATATCTAAAGGCATGAAAAAGTTTATTCTATTGCTGCTTTTTTTAAACCTCACAGGCCTCTGTTCGGCAATAACCCTTGGTGCCGGTCCTTCAAGCCTTGAATTTCTAAATGTGAATAAAGGCGGTTATGCAGAACAAAACCTTGTAGTCTATACGGATAGTGAAGAGAATCTTACCATCCGAATTGAAGCTACTGGCCCGATTTCGGAGTGGTTAACATTCAATGAAACGACATTTATTCTGCCTGCAGGAGGACGCGTGGAAATCCATACAAAAGTTGAACCTCCAGTAGTCACACCTAATGGACTATACAATGGGAGGATACACTTTCACGCCGCACTTCAAAAAGAGGCTGAAAACTCAACTACTTTTCCAACAAAAGCAGGCACATCAATTCTTGCAACCATTGGAGTTACAGGCGAAAAAAAATACAATTACAAAATCAACTCCATACTCGTCAAAGACATTGAAGTCGAATACCCCGTGAAAATAAATATTTCTGTAACCAACACAGGAAATATCGATGTAGTACCGCAATTATTCCTAACAATACGAGACGACAACAAAAAAATCATTTTACAGGAAAACTATTCAGATTCTGAGATAACACCAACAACAACCCGTGAAATACAAATCGAGTTAGAAAACATATCAATGGATCCAGGACTCTACTGGATTGAAATAACTTGGGATCTCGGTGGAAAACAAGAGATAAGCCTTGAAGTCTTGGAAAAAGGGGCTCTCGCAATATATGGAAAACTTACCTCTATTACAATCGACAAGCATATAGTCCAGGAGGATGATGTTGTAAGAATTGACGGGACTCTTGTTAATGCGGGGGAAGAATTCATTGATACAGCCGTCTTTAAGGTTGAAGTTTACTCTACTAGTGAAAAATCAAGCAAGAATAAACTAGAGGAATTGGTAGAAAGCGAACCTTATTCCATCCCAGTAGGCTCTGAGCGGCAAATTACCTCCTATTTTACACCTGAAAAGGCGGGTAATTATCTTCTAAGAGGGTATGTCGTATACTCTGGTAAGAAGACTAGGGTTAAGGATGTTGAATTAGAAGTTTTAGAGAAAGCTAAAAGCTATCTTTTACATTATATCCTTCTTGGGATTGTTTTTATTATCATATCCTATTATTTATTCAGAAAGAAACCTAAGGAGTTCGTAGATCCCAGAACAAAAACCTTTCAAGACCGGTGGGGGGGCTACTTAGGAGGTTAAAATGACAGAAGATGAAAGAGTGAAGACTGGAATTCCGGGTGTGGATGAGATGATTGGAGGAGGTTTACCCCGAGAAAACGTAACGATGATCTCTGGCCCTCCAGGAATGGGAAAAAGTAATTTTGCTCTTCAATTCATCTACCAGGGCGCTAAAACTCATAATGAACCCGGAGTTTATCTTACTGTTGAGGATACTCCTGGAAACATTAGAAAGTATGGTGCAGGTTTCGGATGGGATTTGCCTAAATTGGAGGAGGAGGGTAAAATTGCCATTGTCACTCAAACAATTTATGGAGGCCTTAAGAAAGACAGGTCTAAGTCGGATTCCAATGAGACTTTAAATGACGCGATAAAGCGTATTAACGCAAAGAGAATAGTCTTGGATTCTGTAACGTTGTTCAAGTATCTTTTCCCAAATGACGTGTCGAGGAGGATTAATCTTCTAAACTTCATAGACCAGGTTAAGGAGTGGGGTTGCACGACTCTTCTGACTGCTGAACAACATGAATCAAGCAGTAATGTAACCTATCTTGACGAGCATTTTCTCGCAGACGGGCTCTTCCAGCTTTTTTGGAGCAGGCACAGGGATCGTCATGAGAGGTGTTTTAGGGTTGTCAAGCTTAGGGGTACTGACATTATGCCTGATATTCGGCCTTTTAAGATTGGTTCTCAGGGTGTAATCGTCTATCCGACTCAGATACCCTTGTCTCTAACTGAGGATTGATTTATTTATGGATTCTGCCGACGAGAATATAAAAGGGACTAAGGATGAGGGTCAGATCATTGTCTTGTTAATTCCTGATGAAGAATACTCTAGACGGATTTTAAAAATAACAAAGGAGATTGCTAATGTCTGCGATAATTTATGTTATGTTAGTCTGAATCTTCCTTACGCGCCGTTAATAAATAATTTTAAAAAGGAGGGTATTGATATTAGCAAGTTTTATGTGATTGACGGGATTACTCAGACCGCGGAAATCGCAAAAAACATGGAAGGAGTGGAATATGTCTCTTCCCCTGGGGCGTTAACTGAGCTTAGTCTGGCTATTTCGAATCTTTTGGAGACGAGGAAATTTGAATACATAATATTCGACTCACTGTCTACTCTGCTTGTTTATGAGGCTTCTCCTACCGTTACAAAATTCGTTCACTCTCTTATGGCAAAAATCAGGGTTGTGGGCTGTAAGGCAATTTTCACTTGCCTTAAACAGGATTCAAGCTCGGTTTTACTCAAGGATGTTAACATGTTTTCAGACAGGATTCTCGATGCTGAATATTGGGGGAGAAAAAACTAGATGATTGAAGGGCAAGGTTTTGATGGAATTGATTTCGAAAAAATCGATGAGGAGCCTTCAACTTTGATTATTACTCATGGTGGCAGGATTCAAAGCGTCATATCAGATATTGTGAAATATTATGTTGATAAAGGGGAGTTTGGAATTTACCTTTCTTTGAATAAGCCGCATAAGACTGTTGAATCAATTTTAAGGCATGCGGGAGTATCTGGGGAGCATCTTTTTTTTATTGATTGTATTACAGCTTCAGTGAATACTATCGGGGTTTTGGACAGTGAATCAGTCGCTTACTTGAATGATTTTGATGATATCTCACAAAAAATGAAGATTATGGATGCTGTTGACAAGTTCGCCTTTTCAGTTCCCGGAGACAAGTTCATGATAGTTGATGCTTTAAGGACGATTTTAATATACCATGAGCCGGATGTTGTCTCTAAATTGATTAAAGACCTCATATACGAGCTTCGTGATGCTGGAGTTCGTTTTATTGTCTTGACTAGGAGTGAAGACGATTCTGAGGTCATTAAAACGATTTCCTA
>JBDRAY010000053.1:0-3639 GCA_043823295.1 Methanobacteriota archaeon
TGATGAACCGGTCTAAAGGCCACCGCTTGTATTCCATCCCACCCGAGCCGGCGTGAAAACCGACCATTACATCAGAAGACAGAATACCATTGTCTGATAAAAATTTTTTAGCAACCTGCCCTTCCAGATCATTAAAGTTTAATGTCAACCTGACCTTTTTCCCCCCGCCCAAATCAACTCCAAGCGGTTTTAAAAGCGCAAAATTCTGGTCGACGCTGTGGCCGCCATGTAAGAGCGGAACCTGCTCGTTTTGAAGGAATGAAAGCTTCCGATATTTATCTCCAGGATAACTGTGAACAATCCGTTTCGGAGCCTCGCATGCAAAAGCTAGAATGTTGAATAAAATGCGTGTCGTAGGGTAAAACGTTATCGCAACGTCGAAGTGGCTACTTCGAATCCTGAGAACATTTTTAATAAAGGTTACCGGATTCTTCCATACTCCCTCAGCCAATAAAATCTCATCAACCTCAGGATTGTTTTTCAAAACACTCAATTGACTCTTCGAAGTGACAAGCGCAGTAATTCGAATTTTAGGAAAACTTTCCTTTAAAAGAGACAATGCAGGAGTCGTTAAAAGAGTGTCCCCAATACCTGCGAAACCCATTACAAGAATCCGTTCAACCATGGTAACTAGAGCTTAATATGAAATTATCGGAGGTTGGATAATTTAATAAAGTTGTCTGTTATATTCCTTGTAGAATCCTGCGTTTTTCTCTAACTGGTCTTTTAATTCCACCAGGTCTTTCGGGTCGGGGCTTAACTCCCAAACTCCTATCGCGCCGTTAGAGTAGATTTTGTCCCTTTCGGCATTCAAATCCTTAAGAAGAGGGGACAAGCCAGGTTCCATATATGCCGTAGTAACCCAATTTCCTTTGAATCGTTCGTATTCCACGGCGTGAGAGAAGTTACCTTCAGTAAAATAGAGGATGTTTTGGATTGTGTGCAAGCTCCAGCCGTAATTATCCAAAGTGAACTCCATTTTATCGGGATAATTTGATCTTGATGCGAAATGCACGACTAGATTGATAAACAACGGCAGGGCCACTCTATTCGGGAGAGTGTCCAAGTATTCCACGGCAGCAATAGAAGTCTCATCAATATAGGTGTTGACTTTTATGTAATCAGAAGGGGGAGATAAAAGGAGGTAATTATTCATGAAAATGGAAAATGACAGTGAAAGAATAAGAGAACAGATTATGAAAATACGGGTTGCATTGTAATTAAGATGCAGTGTATTATTCATCAATCCGAGGAAACTAGACACTCCCTTGAAACCGAGGGCGACGAGTACGCTCAGTGGAGCCAATATGTAGAGGGTTGTGTATTCCCCTTGCAGGAGGAAGGGGGTCATAAAAAGCAGGATGAATGCTACTGTTAGATAATTTATGTTTTTGACCGGGCGTTTAAGTTTCTCTAGAAATATCACGAAACCTATTAATGCAAGTATTAGGAACAGGCCTTCGTTTTGAAAGTAGTCGACTACCAGATTTAACATGATTCGGGGTGTTTGAAATCCTTCCGTCAATAATCCGGAGGCATACTCATACCGAAAATTCTTAAAGAATCCGATATTTGAAAAGAAGGGGTATAAGGATAATCCCACAAAAATCACCATATAAAGGACTGGGAGAACGTATGGAAGCTGCTTATTGAACAGATGTATTCTTTGTTGAATAAATCCGTAAACTCTCACGTATACTTGAGCGAAAATAAATCCTAGGAATACGAGTGGTAAGAGCATGCCCATCCTGTGGATTAGAAATAGTGCAAGTGCTAGGTAGAGTGAAAAAATAATGTATTTTTTCTCTTTCTTGCGCTGATACTTGAAGAAACACCACAATATGAGGGGGAATAACGCGGTAAAAAGCATTCTAAGAGTCCCCTGCCAGGACGTTATGTAAAGGAATGCAGGGGATGTTGAGTAGAAGAAGGCGATTACGTATACCATAAGCTTGTTTTCGACGAATTCCCTGCCCATTAGGTAAGATGTGAGAAAACCGAGAACACCACACAGTATCGAGATGAGTAGTAGCGTTTGTTCTAAGCCTAGTTGCGTGATCTGTTGTATTGCTGAGTAATTAAGTTGGTATAGTATCGGATTAGAGAAGGGATAGAGGTAGTGGGCCCCCTTTTCCAGACCGATTTGTATTCCATATAGAGAGAACATAACCCATTTAATTTCCCATGGTTCGGTTCCAAGAACCAGTTCATGAGAGTTTATCATACTCTTAGTCTCCCAAATTGTGACATAACTATCAAATCCCGCGGGATGGGGGGTTATCGGAATTCTCAAAGTAATGTTCAATATGACAAGCAGCAGGATTATCCAATTTTCCGTTTTATATGATGCATTAATCAAAGCATTTCGTATGTCACTTAACTTGTCTTTAAGTGCTCTTTCAGGAAAACGTTGGCTGGTCATATTAATTAATCGTTATTTTTCTTCACGGCATAAATATTATCAATTAGATTAAAGGTTATGAAAAAACAAAATCCGATTCTCTTTCGATTAAATCC
The DNA here is from genome assembly GCA_043823295.1 of Methanobacteriota archaeon. Lineage (GTDB taxonomy): Archaea > Altiarchaeota > Altiarchaeia > IMC4 > SCGC-AAA252-I15 > SCGC-AAA252-I15. The sequence continues at coordinate 2,518 of JBDRAY010000053.1, forward strand.
AATCATATCTTCCACCTACACCAAGTTTTTTTCAGACCGTTTCAAAGCATTCCCAAGGATAGTTTCGATCGAGCTTACAAACAAGTGCAATTTGCGTTGTTCAATGTGTCCTAAAAAGATTATGACTCGGGTGGAAGGATTTATAACTGATGTGGTTTTCGAAAAGATTATTGAAGGGGTCTGTGAAATAAACGGGGATGAAATGAACATCTCTACCTTCGATTTCTCGTATTTTGGGGAGGCCTTACTCCACAAGAAATTCTTTGAATACGCTTCATATGCAAAAGATAATTTAGGTGGTGTGACTCTTTCCGCATCCACTAATGGAATGCTTTTAACAGAGGAGAACATATCTAAAGTTTTAAATTCCGATTTGGACTACCTTACAATCAGCTTTGACGGCTCTAGTAAGAGGACTTATGAGAAGATGAGGTGCGGGGGGGATTTCACTGAAGTTTCACAGAACATTAGGAACCTGCTTAGAGAAAAAAGCAGATTAGAAGGAATTGGCCCGAGGATTGTTATTCAGGTTTTGAGAACCCCCGAAAATGAAAAAGAAATTCCATCTTTCAAGAGGAGGTGGGAGTTCGCGGGGAAAATCGAAGGCGTAAGCTTCTTTTTCAAGGAGGTTACTGACTGGGGAAGGCAATTTGAGGGTATCGAAACATTTAAAAAAAGGGGGGGTAGCCTGTTTGTCACGCTACCTTGCACGAGACCATTGGACATGATCCCCATAACCTGGGAGGGTGAAGTCTTAGTCTGCTGCTGGGATTACGACGCAATCAGCAGCCTAGGAAACGTAAAAGAAGACAAGTTGAGTGAAATCTGGAACAATGAAAAAGCCAAAAAATACAAGGATTTAATGAAGACTAATAATTACGGGAAAATCCCCTTGTGCAAGAACTGCAGCAACCCGCGAATTCACCTGAATGAGATTATCTCCCGGAAAAACATAAAAAAAATCCTTAAAAGAGGGAAAAGAAAAACTTATTGAAGAGGGTTTGGGTCCGCCGAGATTTGAACTCGAGTTTCCAGCTCTTCGTCTCACCGTATTTTTTCGAGGATGGTTGCCTCGACCTCAACGAAGCCCCGAGCTGGAAGGATGGGCCAAGCTACCCTACG
>JBDRAY010000054.1:0-3200 GCA_043823295.1 Methanobacteriota archaeon
GCTAACCCTTCTTGAGGAGGATAAAATTCTTTTCACGTGCGACTTATTCGGATCGCACCTCGCCTCTAGTGAGATATATGCCAATGACGAGTGCCAGGTTTATGAGGCTGCGAAAAGATACTATGCGGAAATTATGATGCCTTTTCGGGGAATAATAAAAACGCACATTCCAAAGGTGAGAGACTTAGATGTTGAATTGATTGCGCCAAGCCACGGCCCAGTACATGATAATCCCGAATTCATCCTATCAGCTTACGAGGACTGGACGTCCGACGAAGTGAAAAACGAAGTCGTGATAGTATACGCGTCCATGTGGGGGGCTACAAAAGCCATGGTAGACTACTTAGTTTCCGAGCTAATTGAGGGGGGAATTATAGTAAAGCCATTTAACCTCACGAAAACGGACGTGGGAGAACTCGCTATTGCATTGGTGGATACGGCGACGATAGTTATTGCCTCTCCAACGGTCCTGCACGGACCGCACCCGGCAGTAGCATACGCTACAGTACTCGCCAATGCATTAAGGCCTAAGGCAAAATATGCCACCATAATCGGCTCTTATGGTTGGGGAGGGCAGCTTGTGGAAACACTTACCGGGATGATCCCCAACCTTAAAGTCGAGGTTATCGACCCTGTCGTCATTAAAGGATTTCCGAAGGAAGATGATTATAAGGCTTTGAAAGAGCTTTCCATTCAGATTAAATTGAAACACGAGAAACTTGGAGGTTAGAAAAAATGGACTTAAAACAGAAGATGGAGGATGCATTGAACGATCAAGTCAATGCTGAACTTTATGCAGGACACATATACCTTTCAATGTCCGCATACTGTGAGACGCTGAATTTAGGTGGATTCGGAAACTGGATGAGAGAGCAGGCGAAAGAGGAATACGGCCACGCAATGCGGATCTACAAGCATATTGTAGAGAGGGGTGGGACAGTAAAGCTCGGACAGATTGATGCGCCACCAGTTAAATGGAAGAATCCGCTGGATGCTTTCAAGGGGGCCTACGACCACGAAGTCAAGGTCACGAAAATGATAAACGATCTGGTGGACCTTGCCAGAAAACTCGACGACAAGGCGGCAGAGTCCTTTCTGAAATGGTTCATTGACGAGCAAGTTGAGGAGGAAGAGCAGACTGATTCAATAGTTGCGCAGCTTAAGATGATAGGGGATTCGAACATTGGACTTATCATGCTCGACCGAGCCCTCGCTAAAAGAGGTGGAGACTAGATTTTGGGGGTGAATGGAAAATGGCAGATAAAAAAGTTATGGTTTACTCGACTCCCACCTGCCCTTGGTGCAAGAAGATCAAAGAGTATTTAGGCGGTAAGGGAATCGTATACGAGGACTTAGACGTTGCAGGCAACCAAGAGGCTGCCCAAGAGATGATCAAAAAATCAGGTCAGATGGGAGTTCCCGTCATAGACATTGAAGGAAAGATAATCATCGGCTTCGACCAGAAAGCAATAGACGAAGCTCTTGCGTAAAGATATGATGTATGACGTAATTGTTTGCGGGGCCGGGCCGGCAGGGATCACTGCCGCAGTATACGCTGCGAGGCAAAATCTTAAGACACTCGTCATTAGTGAAAACATTGGCGGGCAGGCGGCACTGTCAGGAGACATTGAAAATTACACGGGATTTCAGTTCATAACTGGTCCAGACCTTGCAAAACAATTCGAAGACCATATGAGGCATTTTGACGTTGACTTAAAAGAAAACCAGTCTGTTTCAAGAATTGAGAAGAATGGTGATTCTTTCACTGTGGAAACGGAAGACGGCTCATATGAAGCAAGGACAGTTATCGTCGCAACTGGCGGTAAACCCAGAAGACTCGACATTCCAGGGGAGGTAGAATTCAAGAATAAGGGCTTGACTTACTGTGCAACATGTGACGGCCCAATATTTTCCGGGAAAGAAGTTGCAGTGGTCGGAGGGGGTAATTCAGCCTTAGACGCGACACTACAGCTAATAGGGATCGCAAGCAAAGTCCACCTCATAACGCTCAATAACGAGATGTCGGGAGATTCCATCATGATCGACAAGGTGAAAAGCTCTGATAAGGTTGAGATCCACGTGAACACGAAGACTTTGGAGGTTTTCGGAGAGACTTTCGTATCCGGGATTAAGGTAGAGGAATCTGGAAGTGGGAAAACCTTGGATGTTCAGGGTGTCTTCATCGAGATAGGGTGGGTGCCGAATCCCCCTAAGGTAAAAGTTGAGGGTGAGGAAATTCTACTTGACAATTGGGGTGCAATAAAAATCAACGAACACTGTGAGACTAGTATTCCCGGACTATATGCTGCGGGAGATGTTTCGAGCGTTCCTGAAAGGCAGATAATTGTTGCCGCAGGGCAGGGTTGTATCGCCAGTCTCAGTGTTTTCAAGTATCTTTCAACAAAAAAGTTCGATTGAGGTGAGATAAAGATGACTAAGGAAAAACTTGAGGTATACAAATGCAATGTCTGCGGGAACATAGTCGAAGTCTTGTACTCGGGAGGAGGGACTCTAGTATGCTGCAACGAGAACATGAAGCTTCTAACCGAGAAATCCGAGGACGAGGGCAATGAAAAGCACGTTCCCGTGGTTGAGGAAACTGAAAACGGCGTGAAAGTCAAGGTCGGTTCGATCCCGCATCCAATGGAGGAGAAACACTTCATCCAGTGGATCCAGGTTATCGCAGGAGACGAGGTGTACCGCAAATTTCTAAATCCTGGTGAGGCTCCTGAAGCAGAATTCAAGATTAAGGCGGAGGTAGTGAAGGCTAGGGAATACTGCAATATTCACGGAGTTTGGACTTCAAAGTAGTTAAGATGAACAAGGAAGCAATGTCTGCAGTTAAACTTGCATTGTCCCTTGAGAGGGAGGAGTCGGACTTCTTCCGGCTTGCCGCGGATAAAACCAAAAATCCTAGCGGAAAGAAGGTTTTCACGCTTCTCGCCGAAGAGGAGGAGAAACACATAGCGGCTTTGAAAAAACAGATTGAGTCGGTTGAAGGAAAAAATACTTGGCTTTCGGACGAGGAATTATTCGACAAGTTGGTGTGTAAAACCTTGAAAAGAACCGACCCTGAGGGCATCATACCCGATTCAGCAGAATCAGATACTGACGGTGTTGAAGCACTTGAAAAAGCAATTGAAATCGAGAAGAAGTCTATTGAATTCTACGAGCAGGTTGCCTGCGATATTAAACACGAC
>JBDRAY010000055.1:0-9903 GCA_043823295.1 Methanobacteriota archaeon
TATTGAATAGAAAAATGCTCCGGTAGTGTAGAGGACTATCATGAAGCCCTGTCGGAAACTTTAATAAAGTTTCATCAAAGGGACCATCTTCGGCTTTTATGGCCTTGATGACCCAGATGTGAACTACGTTAAGTTTGCTGAAAGGCTTCGACCCGGGTTCGAATCCCGGCCGGGGCGATTGCATTTATTTTTTGTATTTTATGGCAGTTCCGTATGCGAGAAGTTCTGCTGCGCCTGCCATCGTCTGTGATGTTGTGAATCGCACGTTCACTACGGTATCGGCACCCAAGTCTTTGGCCTTGTTTATCATGCGGTTTAGTGATTCTTCCCGCGCGTCCGCCAGCATGCTAGTGTATTCCTGCAATTCCCCGCCAACAATGTTTTTCAGCCAGGCCATGATGTCTTTGCCGAGGTTTTTAGCTCGAACAGTATTTCCCGTAACAATGCCCAGGATTTCAACTCCTTCTAGTTCAGTTTCTGTTGTCGTAATATTCATCATACATCCTCCCTTATCTTTTCAATTTTGTCTTCCCTTCCGCTGAAAAGGATTATTGCAAGCCCGATCAGTATGAATGGACCCGCATAAAACAGTTTTGCAATACTTATTCCAGATGCTTTTTTAATTCCATCATCAACTTCTTTATCTTCCTGTTCTACAACCCAATCTATGAAGGAAACAAGTAATAATCCGAAGATTATGAAGCCTACCCCCCAGTTAACCTTAATTTTCATTCTTTCAACAAATATTTTATCAATATGATTTTATAGTTGCGTGATAATAAAAGTAAAGTGTGGGCGCACAACCTTTTTCATTTTTATTTTTATTTGAATAATTGTTTTTTAGGTTTGAGTGTTTTTGAATGAGGTTTAATGTATTTTTAACGGTTTTTTCACTGATGGTATTGGTTTTGTCTTCGGGTTGCATTGACGATTTGTGCAAGAATCCGAAGACGCGGGACGAGAAACTATTGTGCGGGCTGTTGAAAGTCGGGGAGGCCTTGGATGAGCTCGGAGGCAAAGGCGGTGGAGGAGGCTCATCAAGGGATTGTGATAAGATAGAGGATGAGGATGATAAGAGGAATTGTGTGATAGCTTCTGCAACAGAGTCCCGTGATGGGGGATTATGTGAGAAACTTTCGGGTAGCGGTAAAGATTCCTGCTACATTAAGGTTGCGCAAAGCACAGGTGATGCGACGTTATGCGATAAGATATCGACAAGTGTGGGAACGGATAAATGTTTAGTAGATATTGTGGAAAAGTCAGGTCACACCGCACTTTGCGAGGACGTTAAGTCTGAAAACCACAAGAATTTGTGCGCGATCGCGTCGGCGAAGTCGGAAAAAGATGGGTTGTACTGTGATGAGATTACGGACTCACAAGCGAAAGAGGATTGCAGGTGGGAGATAACCTACATCGCAAAGAACAGCAAAGACGACAAGCTTTGCGACACCCTCATCGAGCAGGTGGACGTCGATTTCTGTCTGAGAAAGATTGGAATCGACAATAAATATTCAGGCGTCTGCGAAAGGATTTACATGCAGCGTGACAGAGACATGTGCCTATCTGAAGTAGGGAAGAAAAACGTGGACAAGGAAACTTGCGAGAAAATCGGGGACGAGCAAGAAAGAGAAAATTGTCTCTTATATGTAAAATAATCCATATTATTGGTAATTATTTAACTCTTAGAGTTAATTTCTCCTGCGAGACATTTAGGACTAGAATCTGCTTTCCCCTCAATCTTATTTCGCCCACACTCGTCGGGTAATAAAGGTTCATCGCAAACCCTTGGTAGCCTGAGGACTCGTGGTAGCTTATTGAGAATGTTTTTTCAGAGGGCATGCCACAGTAGACGAAACCGATTTTTGAAAGCCAACCAGTCTTCACATTAGCTTTCTCACCCACCTTAAGAACTATTTCATTTGACATAATCTACTTTATTATCATAGTTTTAATTAATATCGTGGAAAAAGGGTTGGTTTTGGCGGGGTTTCTTTTTTTAATAATTTTTTCCTTAGGTTGTAGTGAAGACCTTGATGTCGTCAAGGCTGAGCAAGAGTTGAGAAATATTGAAGGGATTGTGAATGCCTATGAAACTCGATTCGAGACGATCCCGACTCTTGAGTTGTCTGAGAACGTGAAAATCGACTATGAGATCGAATATTTCGCCCTTGCAACAGTTGAAGATATTTTCCCTGGAGTTGAGATGAGCACAGACAATATTGTAAGACTCTACAAGTTTTATAATGCCAGGAAGAGCCCCAATCTTTCAAAGAGGGTTACTACTCCGAACGAGATTTTGAGCGAGCTAACTAAGCTTGAGGATGTTATGGAGGAGGATTTGAAGGTTATGGAGCGTAATGCAGTGCTTTATTCGAATACTGTTTCTGTTCTCAGCTTGAGTAGTGGTCTTCCGAATCTGAGCATTTCCAGGAAGGATTCCACTGAAGAGTATTTCCTGGATTATGAGGAGTTGAAGTTAAGGCATGATTCGATGAAGATGGCGGTGAAAAATTTTTCCGGCGACAAGGTTTTAAGGCAGGTTGTGGAGTTGCGGAGGGCTAACAAGGCTTTTGGCAGGTTCATCCGCTTCATAGTCGATATGGAGGAGATGGGCCCGATTAATCCCGCTTTGAGTGAATTGTATCCCAGCCTGGTCAACGAGGAGAAGGTTTTGGAGGAGTGTCTTGGAGGCATTGGGGAGGAAGGGCAGTGCTCTGGAGCTGGTGCCTGGGAGCATGTAATCCATCCTCTGGCCGGGGGCTTGCGTGAGGAGTTTGAGAATATCCGAGACTGGTAAGTTTTAAGTGCAGGTTATTGATATCAGATTCCATCCGCTTTGAAGTAGATTTGTGTTGCAGGAAGCCTTAATGCTCGACCTTCCTGGGGAAGGGTTTGGTTCGACTGTCAATGTGTTTTGATTGTGTCTCGCAAGGGATACATCGGAGGGGATTTGAGTCCAGGTTTCATTATAGTATGAGGCATTGTAGGTTACTGAGTCTACTATGGTGAAGCTTGAGCCTCTAAGGACTATCTCACCGGCTGTATCATGAAGATTTATGTAAGAGTCGGTAGAGTAGAATGTGAGGTAATTATCTTTTTCAATTAATGTTCCTTGAGGGAGGAGATAGGCACTGTAGTAGTATGGTGTGTTGTGTCCTAATACCCAACCACCAACGTTTACAGTATTTGATCCCGCGTTGTAGAGTTCGATCCAGTCGTTTCCGTCCGCAGTATTCGGTGAAAACTCGTTGACGATTACTCCGGATGGTTGGAATTGCATTGTCGTAGTCGAAGTCGACGTGGAGGTTGTTGTGCTGGAGGTTGTCGTGGTGTAGATTGAAGTAGTGGATGTCGTAGTCGAAGTCGACGAAGTTGTGGTTGTTGTCGTGGTTGAGGTGGATGTGGTGGTTGATGTTGTCGAGGAAGAAGTGGTTATTTCGGTTACTGTTGTTGTCGTGGTCGTCGAAGTTTGAGTTATTGTCGTTGTGGTTGTAGTGGTTGTGGTTGTTGATGTCGTAGGGATTGTAGTAGAGGTTGTTGTGGATGAAGTTGAAGTTGTTGGGGTTTGAGTTGTCGTGGAAGTGGTTGTCGTTGAGGTGGTTGTCGAAGTGGTGGTCGTTGTTGTAGAAGTTGTTGTGCTGGATGTGGTTGTAGTTGTTGTAGTGATTGTAACCGGAACAGTGGTTGTCGTCGTTGTGGAAGTAGTAGTGGAGGTTGTCGTAGTTGTTGTTGTAGTTACTGACAGCGTGGTCGTCGTAGTTTCTGGGATAGTAGTCGTAGTTGTAGTGGTGGTTGTCTGCGAGGGGGGGATTGTCGTAGTCGAAGAAGTCGTTGAAGAAGTTGTAAAAACAGTAGTTGTCGTTGTTGTTGAAGTTGTTGAAGTTGCATTAACATTATATTTGTTATACAATTCCAATACATCGGTTGCATTCAAGGCCACATTGTAAACGTAGACTTCATCTAAACTCCCATCCAGAGAAAATAGGGGGTAATCATCACATAAGCCTCCGCTGTCTCGCGCGCCGCCAAGGTAAAAGTGCAAGGGATTTCCCGCTGAAGGGCTGAACGAGTTTGTCGTGTTTTTCACTTCCACGCCATTTATGAAAGCCCTCCTTACGTGATTGCTGCCGTCTTTTTTCCAGACAAAAACCACGTGATACCAGTGACCCGAATTTTTAAAAGAATATCCTGAAGCCCAAAAGTCGTTGAACAAGTAAGTGTTAAAATTGCCGTTATCAACCCTCAATTGGAAGGAGTTGGGATTACCCGAACAGCTCTGGCAGGCGAGCATGTGAGTTTTTGAATTAAATGAATCGAAAGATACCCACGTTGAAACAGATCCTTGATTCCAACCGCCAATAATTTGATCGGGGATAACAACATTATCTCCGAATCCATCAAACATTAATGCCGAGCCATTTACCCCCGAAGCCCAATCCGGAGAGTCGGTGGGGCAATTAGGTTCTAGGGTGCCATTATTCACGCTCATTGAATCTAATGCTACGCAACTTTCGTTTTCATTAAAACTCCAGTAGGAGAGGGGGGTGAGTTGCGCGAAAGTTTCAGTTGAAAAAAAGAATACTATAATAAGTGTTAACCAAATGAAATTATGTTTTTTCATGCCTTCCCAACCAGTTATTGTATTTGATTTATCCTTTAAATTCGGTAGTTTCCTCCTTGAAATAAAATAGGGGGGGTGGACTTTCACCCCCATTTCCTGTCCTGTATCCCGCTAGCAGATCAGGTGGTAGGTTACGTCTAGTCTAGGTCTCTTGTCTCGGTTGGGGCCAGTTGTTTCTTTGCTGTAGAACTTTCTCGTATTCGTAGGCCGGCCGGTATCCGGGTCCATTACCATCCAACCGAAGTTGTCGTAGATCGATCCGTTGACACCGGAAACCATTCCAATCACGTCCGCAGTCACATCCCAGCTGTACCAGCCGCGGTCTCCGCCAACAAGCTGCGTGTCAGTAGGGATTGGAATCGAAGAAGGTTCAGTAGCCCAAGTAACACCCATTTCAGTCCAATCATCTAGAATCCTGTGGACTCCAATAGTCCGGTCCTCATAGGCGCCAGACCTTCTGCAGCAAGCATAAAAGAGATACAAGTTAAGCTTCGCCTCATCAATGACGGCACAAGGCGGAAGGGCTGGCAAATCAAAAGCTACTAAAGACCCCTTCTCGGTGTAAGTGCACACGTCCAAGTAACAGTACCTTCCATAATTATTGTTTATGAAATAACCGTGGTCGAAGGAATCACCCCTCGCCTCAGCTGACACCGTCTTTGGAGTTGGAATCGTCGTGGTCGAAGTTGATGTCGTCGAAGTTGTCGAAGTAGTGCTGGTTGAGACGAACAACGTCGTCGTGGTCGTAGTAGTCGTCGAAGTCGTCGTGCCAGGCACGCAGACTCCGCTTTCGCAGAGGCCTAGGCTGCATGGAATTCCGTCAGGCTTGTTCCTGGTTTCCCCGGAAAAGACCAGGATCGTCATCAAGTTGTTATAGTCGCACTCGAATAACGGGCATATCTTAAATACCGGGCCGTGTATTCCGTTTCCATTTATCGGTGGCGCTATAACCGTCATCCCACAATCTCCCGGAACGCACCTGTAATCCCTGTAATCCTTCTCAATCTTCTTCTTCTCCTGGCATTCCCCGTCATCAACCCAGACTTCAACACCGTTCGGAACCCAACCGTCGTTTTCATCGCACTCCACGGAATCGCAGGAAAGCGTCGTCGTGGTTGTTGAAGTCGTAGTTGTAGTCGAAGTCGCCCCAACAATGCAGGCGTCGAAGAAGCTCATATCGCCCCGGTCGTTTACATCGCAGACTAGGGTGTTTGCTCCCGGAATCGAGCTCAGGGCGTACTCGTGTTCGTCTCTCGGATCCTGAAGCGCACAGTTTTCGTGTACGAGATTAGTTACGACGGGATTGCCGTTTAAAGTGCACGAGTCGACATCATTGTCGATGCTTATGAACAATGAATAAAGGTCGTATGCGCTTCCGTTGAAGTTGCATGTAACCTGAGTTTGGGTGTTGATAGGCCACAATGTATTGTACTGTAGATTGCATCCGCAACAGTCGGGCGAACCCAACGGGAGGGTAGTATCCCAACTACACAAGTCAATACCCTGACCACACGGCCGCATGTAGTCCAATGTTGTGGTTGTTGTCGACGTGGTAGTCGTTGTAGACGTCGTGGAAGTCGATGACGTTGAAGAGGTAGTGGATGTTGAAGTAGTCGTCGCCCCCACTATACAGGCGTCGAAAAAGCTCACCCAACCTCGGTCGGTTATGTCGCAGATTAGTGTGTTAGCTCCAGGTAGTGGATTGAGGGGGTAGGAGTATCCGTTTCTGGGGTCTTGTAGCGCGCATCCTCCGTGCACCAGGTTGATTACGACTGGATTGCCGTTTAACGTGCATGAATTAACGTCGTTGTCGATGCTTATGAACAACGTGTGCAAGTCGAATATGCTTCCATTGAATATGCATGAGACCTGCCTTTGAGTGTTTAATGGCCAGAGTGTATTGTATTGAAGGTTGCATCCGCAGCAGTCGGGCGAACCCAACGGGAGAGTCGTATCCCAGATGCATTGGTCAGTGCCTTCACCGCAAGGCCTGTCAAACAGGGTTGTAGTGCTGGCAATTGAAGTCGTCGTTGTCGAAGACGTTGTCGTCGACGAAGTAGTCGTCTCTGGAAGCGACGAAGACGTAGGTGTGGTAGTTGTGGAGGAAGTTGAGGAACTTGTAGTCGAAGTTGTCGTTGAAGTCGTTGTCGTGACGGGTGCAGGTCCGCAGCAACAGTTTCCTACGCCTCCTCCGCCTCCTTCATTGCAGTATGCGTTCCCATTGTTCTCCCAGACTTCGTTGTTTGGAGGGCACTCGAATTTCGTCTGCCTGCAAGTTCCCCAAGTGTAGCCTACGCCCAAGCCATTACAGAAGTCATCACACGAGTAGTCTAAAGTTGAAGTAGTTGTTGAAGAAGACGTAGAAGTTGAAGTGGTCGTAGAAGTCGTGGTGGAAGTAGAAGTTGAAGTGGTTGTGGTTGTCGTAGTCGTCGTGGACGTAGTCGAGGAACTTGTTGTCGTTAGTGGCCCGCAGCAGCATGTGTCAGCTGATGAGCCGCCCGTGCAGTAGGTGTCTCCACCGGATTCATAGACTTCACTGTTGTCGGTGCACTTGCCGGCATGCTGCCTGCAAGTACCCCAAGTATAGCCGGAACCCAATCCAGTACAGTATAAGTCGCAGGTCAAGGGCGGTACTCCTGCCACGGGAGTGGCAGAAAGAATAATGGTCGAAAGCAAGAAGAGCATTAAGATTTTGCTAAATAGAATTGTTTTGTGTCCCGTGCTGATTTGTATTATTCTCATTATACCACCCCAATTTATAACAATATACAGTCAATCATCACAAACACCATATAAAAATGTTAAATTCTTTGAACAATGTTCTAAACACATTGTCCTGATTTATTGATTTTTATCTCCCACGTATACGACTTATACCTCGCTTTTCTCAAACAAGCGCGCCGCAGAATAGACCATCAGAACCGAGAATAACGCGAGAACAGTAAAATCAAATATTAGGGGGAAATGGGATACCCCCATCCAAGACCCCCGCAATCCGTCAACCCCGTAAGTTAACGGATTCAGAAGCGAAATAGTCTTAAGCCATGCAGGTAGTGGGTCGAGGGGGAAGAGCGCTCCCGAGAGGAAGAACATTGGCATGATGACGAAATTTATTACGAGCTGGAAGCCGTGCGGATCCTCCATCTTCGAGGCGAATGCGAGTCCCAAGGCGACTATCCCCACTGAAGTCAATGTCATAAACCCTAGAATCAGGATTAAGCCGCGAAAGCTTGGCATCTGCACTCCAAGGAGGAGGGAGACTAGAAGCATTAAGAGTGCTTGGATTAAGGCTGTGGTAGCTCCTCCCAGAGTCTTGCCGATTACAATGGATACTCGGGATATTGGTGCGACCAGGATTTCTTTTAGGAATCCGAACTGGCGATCCCATATCACGGAGACGCCTGAGATCATCGAGCCGAAGAGGATTACCATGCCGAGGATTCCGGGCGCCATGAAATCTAGGTAGTTGTTCGCGCCCGGCACGCTAAAGCTTGCGTTCATTCCCGAACCCATAATTGCGAGGAAGAAGAAGGGCATCCCGAGGCTTCCGATGATTCGAGACTTGGCCCGGTAAAACCGCTTTATCTCTCGCAGCCATATTGTGTAGATCGCATTCGAATCCATTATCTGTGGAAAGCCCTCCGTCTCATCCTCATCCGATCAAGGGGTTTGGCCTCATCCTCCCGGATGGTTTTGCCAGTGTAGTGGAGGAAGACGTCCTCAAGTGTCGGCTCCCGCATCTTGATGGTCTTTATCTTCAAACCTTGTTTTTGAGCGTGCGCGATAACTTGCGGAGCGCGCTTTTCAGCTGCATCCACTGTCAAGTCTACGAATCCGTCATGGGTTTTGCATTTCTTAACCCACCTTACAGCGCACAATAATTCCTCAAATTTTTCAGGATTGTCTAGTTCAATGGAGATCACGTCTCCGCCCACCGTATCCTTTAGCTTGTCGGGGGAGTCCAAGGCGACAATCTTCCCATAGTCTATGATGGCTACTCTGTCACAGAGAAAGTCGGCTTCCTCCATGTAATGGGTTGTGAGGACTATCGTCACTTCCTTCTCACGGTTGAGGCGTTGGATGTACTTCCAGATGTGCCTGCGAGTCTGCGGGTCAAGCCCCAGCGTCGGCTCGTCGAGAAACAAGACTTTAGGGTGGTGGAGGAGACCGCGGGCGATCTCAAGCCTGCGCTTCATCCCGCCAGAATAGGTTTCCACGAGGTTGTCCTTCTTGTCTGAAAGCTCGACCAGTTCAAGGAGCTCGGATATACGCTCTTTACGGGTTTTCGTGTGTACGTTGTAGAGTCTGCAGTGGAAGTCCAGGTTTTCAAACCCAGTTAGTTTATCGTCGAGGCTGGGATCCTGAAAGACGATGCCGATTGAGTTGCGGACGTCATTCCGCTTCCCCCGTATGTCAAAACCCCATACTTTCCCAGACCCCGACGTCGGCGACAGGATGGTGCAGAGCATGTTGATGGTCGTCGTCTTGCCGGCGCCGTTTGGGCCGAGCAGGCCGAAGAGTTCGCCTTCCTCGACGGCGAGGTTTAGGGAGTCGACTGCTGTAAGGCCGTTGAATTTTTTTGTGAGGTCTTTTGGTTTCGATGGCGTTCATGGAAAAAACCTATTAACAATAAGCGCGCGAATATATAATCAAATGATTTCGGATTTCCTGACTCCATTCGTTGCGGTGGGTTTGGCAGAGCTTGGCGACAAAACCCAGTTGGGCTTGATACTTCTTGCGGCGAAGACGGACAAGAGGATACTGTTGTTTTCCGGGGCGATGCTGGGCTTTCTTTTCGTCGACGGGGTTGCCGTGGCCGCCGGATCATGGGTTTCCACGGTCGTGTCCATGCAGGTTCTTAAGGCAGCCTCCGCCCTGATGTTCATATCTTTTGGCGCGCTCATGCTGAGAGGGGGCGGGTCGGAAGGCATTGAAAGGATTTATCCCAAAAACCCGTTTTACTCGTCACTGCTATTAATCTCTGTGACCGAATGGGGAGACAAGACCCAGATTGCCGCCGGACTCTTCGCGACCAGATACGAACCCGTACTAGTTCTGGCGGGAGCGCTCGCAGCTCTCGGACTCCTTTCGGCAACCGCGATATTGACGGGAGGCTTCATATCGGAAAAAATAGACTCGGAGAAGACGAGCAAGGCTGCGGGAGCCTTGTTCATACTCATCGGAGTATTATCCTACGTGGTTTATTAGAAAAACTAGTGTGAATAAAAGAGTTCGCTACTTTCAGAAAATAATTTTAAAAAAAGATAATGGGGGGAGGTTTT
>JBDRAY010000056.1:0-4148 GCA_043823295.1 Methanobacteriota archaeon
GGGTTTAGGCTTTCCTTAATTAATCCCGCTATGTTCCCAACTAGACGCAAAGATTCGGTCGAGTGTAGAAGTGCTTCATCTGAGACGCCAACAGTTTTTAAATCACCCTCTTGTGGGATGATACCCTTCGCTGATATGGGCGGTTTAACGCAAACAGGATCCTCTCTTGTGATAACTTTCATTACACTTACTTAAAGGAAAAAGGGGAATTTAAATTGGTTTAGACAATAATTAGACGGTGAAATGAAAGCCGAATTAATACGCCCTGGCGTCTGGGAGTTTCGTGAGGAGGGTATGAATGTTCCCGGGAGAATTTATGCGACAGACAAACTCTTCAAGACTGTCGAAGACGGCGTCTTCCGCCAGGTGTCGAATGTCGCAAAGCTTCCCGGAATCCTTAAGGCTTCGATGGCCATGCCCGACGCACACTACGGCTATGGATTTCCAATTGGCGGTGTCGCCGCCTTCAGCATGGATGAAGGTGTCATCTCTCCGGGAGGAGTCGGCTACGACATAAACTGCGGAGTCCGGCTTTTAACGACGAATCTATCAGAAGGAGAGGTGCGTCCGAAACTTGCAAATCTCGTCGACAAGCTTTTCACGAACATCCCTTCAGGCCTCGGCAGCAAATCCAAGCTGCGTGCGAGCGAAACTCAGCTTGAGGATGCTTGTGTTAATGGTTCCCGGTGGGCGGTAGAGCAAGGCTTTGGTTTTGAAGAGGATTTAGAGCGCACGGAAGAAGGCGGGGCTATTTCGGGTGCTGACCCGTCCAAGATAAGTCCTCGCGCCCGGACTAGGGGTCGGCCTCAGCTTGGGACGCTGGGTTCCGGCAATCATTTTCTAGAGGTTGGGGTGGTCGAGAAAATCTTTGAGCCTGAGATCGCCAGGCGATTCGGATTCACTTCTCCCGGTCAGGTAACTGTTATGGTGCACTGTGGCAGTCGCGGCCTCGGCTATCAGATTGCAGACGACTACATCAAGGTCATGCTGGGTGCTGCGAGAAAATACGGGATTAAGCTTGCGGACAACGAGCTTGCTTGCGCGCCGCTTTCGTCCAAGGAGGCGGAGGATTACGTGGCTGCCATGTATTGCGGCGTAAACTATGCGTTCGCCAACCGTCAGGTCATAACCCACTGGGTGCGCGAAACCTTCGAAAAAATATTCGGCTCGGATGTCGAACTCGACCTACTCTACGACGTCTGCCACAACATAGCCAAGTTCGAGGAGCATGAGGGTGTCGGCCAAGTCTGCGTTCACAGAAAGGGTGCGACCCGTGCTTTTTCAGCCGGAAGACTAGAAGTTCCTAAGGACCTTAGAGACGTCGGCCAGCCCGTGCTCGTCCCCGGGGACATGGGCACGGCCTCATATGTTCTTGTAGGCTTGGATAAGGCGATGGAAGAAACATGGGGGAGCGTCTGCCATGGAGCAGGCCGCACGCTCTCTCGCTCTGCCGCGAAAAGAAAGGTTTCGGGGGAGCAGGTGAAAAAGGACCTTGAGGTTCAAGGCAAGATTGTAATGGCTGACTCCTGGAAGACTCTTGCTGAGGAGGCGCCTTTCGCCTATAAGGATGTTGATGAAGTGATTAGGAGTGTTGAGTTGGCGGGTCTTGCCAAGTCTGTGGTTAGGCTTACTCCGTTGGGCGTGGCTAAGGGATAATTTTTTTTATAATTCGAGTTCGCCTCCTTTTTCAAGTATGACTACTTTCGTCTGGGTTTCCGCTTCAACTTTCGTCTTGAATTCTTCCGCGTCTTCCCTAGTCCCCACGACTTCGCCGTAGTGCATTGGAATCGCGATTTTCGGGTTTATCGCTTCGGCGGCGCAAACCGCCTCGTCGGCGTCCATCGTGTAGGTGCCGCCAACCGGCAGTAGCGCGACAGTAATCTGCAATAGCGACTGCATTTCGGGGATCAAGTCGGTATCCCCTGCATGATAGACGCTCTCTCCTTCGGCTCGTATAATGTAGCCTACTCCAGATCCTTTCGGATGGTTTGGTCTTGTTGTGTTGTATGCGGGGACGACCTCAATTGTTAAGTCATCTAAGTCTACCACCTCTTTTTCTGAAACCTCTTGGACGTTTCCTGAAAGCTTTTCCGCCGCGGCTTTGGGCGCGAGTATTGGTGTATCCTCTTCTGAAATCAATTTTATCGAATCCGGGTCGCAGTGGTCCCAGTGGCCGTGGGATACTAGAATCAGGTCCGCGGGCTCAAGCTCGCCTGCGAGTCTATGCGGGTCCAAGTAGACTGTCTTCCCCCCTAAAACCACCTTGAAGGCGGATTGCCCATACCAAGTAAGTTTCATCTATAAAACACCTTCAAAGGCATCTAAGTGATCCTGGGGTCTTACGAGAAAGGCGAGTTTATCCAACTCCCCCCTATTCGCCAACTCGAACATGTCTTCCCCGGTCTTAAGCCCCAGTTTTTCCGGGTCAAATGGATTAGCCTTCCGAAGCGACAGTACTTTACCGTAGTTTTCATTCGGCTTCCACTCCCCACCTTCAAGCTCGTGCCAGACTCCCCCCCGCTTCGTAACGTAGTCTCCGTAATCGGAGCTGAAGTCCCTGCACACCCAGTTAGCCATCTTAAGCGGCTTGTCAGTCGGGTTTATGGTCACGTGCCCCCAGTTAGGGGGTATCAGTACAATGTCTCCTGCGTCAGCTTCAATCACGACGGCGTCTGAGACTTTACCCCCCTCTTTTTTCTGGCAGACGTAGTGGGCGGTTCCCTCGAGCACTTGATACATCTCGGGCCAGCTTACGCCTTCGGCCGCATCCGGGTGGTAGTGTCCTGAAGTCTTAATGAGTTCCTTCCCGATGGTTCCAGATGGTATGACCGTTATGTCATAGCGCAGGTGATGGCCGTGTATTGCACCTCTCTGCGCTTCGTCGAGTGCTAGGTCCCGATACATAAAATAGGCCGGACCCTCCTTTCCCAACACTGCTTCGGGGAAAAGCGCAACAGGCTCAAGGTCCATTATCCTTCTAACGTCGGGTGTCACATCAAATGCTCCGAATTCAAGTTTCGGCAAGTTCCCTCCCATCTCTCCGTCCATTGTTTTTAGTAGTCTAGTTATTGATATTTAAAAAGGCAATTATATATCTAACCGATGGTTGAGTTAATCAAGACTGGCGTACCCGGCTTGGACGGAATTCTGGGAGGCGGTATTCCCCGGGGCCACACCATTCTTCTCGCTGGAAGCTGTGGGACTGGGAAGACGATTCTGTGCGAGCAATTCCTCTTTAACGGCGCCCGCGAAGGCGAAGCCGGCATCTATATCGCGCTTTCCGAGCCCAAGGACAAGATCGTCAAAAACATTGAGGGTTTCAAGTTCTACGACAAGAAAATCCTGGACGACAACATGGTGTCTTTCGTAGACATTACAACTGACGCGAGGCTTAAGGGGCTGGAGCTTCAAAACGTTCCCGGAATCATTTCCCTTCTTCGAAGCCTGATTGAGGAAAACAACGCAAAGCGGGTTGTCATCGACTCGATAACGCATCTTGCGGAGGCTTTGGGCGGGGAAGACAAGATCCGCGACTTCATATTCGAATTGGGATTACAGCTCTCCTACATAGACACAACACTTATCATGATCTCCGAGATCCCACCTCAAAAGTTCGTGTACTCCGTCTTCGGAGTTGAAGAATTCATCGCCGACGGAGTAATACTCCTCACAGAGTTCGAGCGGAAGGGAGATCTCATCCGCGCGCTCCAGGTCATCAAGATGCGAGGCGTAGACCACAGCCGTAGCAAGCACATAGTCAAGATCACTGACGAAGGTGTAAACCTCATCCCACTATTTAAGGCGGGAATGGTTTAACTTTTTTTTATATTCTGTTTTCCTAATATTACGGTATGTCGCCGAGGATTATTTCACGGTATACTGGTCTTATCGTGCCACCCGGAGATGAGCAGGCGGTTTTTGTCTCAACCGTTACTGGAAGGATTCTTGGAGTGGATGGCGGGCCCGATTATGTTGTTGGGGAGAAGCATGATTTCACTCTGAAGGATCCTGAGGCGGTTGCCGGCCTTATGGACGGAGTGAAAAAGGGTGAAGTGCAGGTTTTCACTCCCGCGGAATTCTATGAAGCACACCCCGATAAAACCAGGATTTTCTATACCAGCGGGGGGGAAGCCTCGGGAATCTCCCCT
>JBDRAY010000057.1:0-49208 GCA_043823295.1 Methanobacteriota archaeon
GTTCAAATCCCATCGGGCCCAACGCAACCTTTTTCTTTCTTTAGAAAAGAAAGAAAGGTGGTTCATACCCAAAGAAAGAAATAACGGATATTATTTGTATAAGTCAAGTGAATGGGTTAGTATATCTATTTCTATTAATTGGCCTTAGGTCTAAAAGGGAAATCGGGTCTTTTTTTAAGAAGAATGATTGGGCTAAGTGGCTCGTAATAATTCTAGTTCTCAATGGCACAATCAGATTCAATTGTTAAGTGTCATCGAGCATTAGCGAAGATGACACCCCTTCTTTCTTTTTCGTGAACGTTTTTCTTTCTTCGGGAAGAAAGAAGAAGGTTCTTCAAATCCCATCGGGCCCAACGCAACCTTTTTCTTTTCTCTCTCTTTTCCTTTATTAGCTTGTAAACTAATAGTTCTGAAAGCAGTTATTATGAAAAGGGATTCAAGTTTTGGAATTCAAGAGCCGCTCACTTTGAGGGGTCACTATAATTTGATGAAAAAATCTTTTGGATTCGCGCTTCAAGGTGAAGCCCGCAATCTCTCTAAATCAGAGATTGATGCAGTCTATGAATGGAGGATTGCAAACTTACTCATAAACGATAATTTCAAACCGGAATCCTCATTCACGTTTGATGAGTATGAGGCATTCGTGAACTCGTGTGGTAAGCGTAAAGGCCTTTCAGAAATCAATTTGAAAAGAGTAAACGGCGGAATCAAGAAACTTCACGCAGACATACTTTCCGAGTCAAACGACATGTGGAGGTCCACAGAAGAAAGGCGGCGACACGACGAAGCACTAGAAAGATTAAATAATTACCTCTCAGTCCATAAAGTTTAATTATCATGAGTCCGGTTATCGCTCCGCCTCTAGACTTAGGTGGTGGCGAACCAACCTTTGTGGTGCCCGATGAAGAAGTAGAGACTTTTATCTTAGATGCGGAAACAGGGGCGCGGGTGCTGGCGAAAATCAGGCGTGCAGATATTGATGACGGAATCCAGCTTCTTGAAAGCGGACCAAGCTACAAGGTTGACCCTCAAGGTAACTATGAAGTGTACGTCCTTACGACCGAACGAGATGCCGGGGAGCGGATTGAAGGGGCATTGTGTATTACTCCAAGCAGGTATCATGGCGCTAAATCATTGTCTGTAGAGGGGGTTGACGCGGCGCCTTGGAACATGTATGACACAGAAGGTAGGGAGTATTAGTCAGTGGGTTCCCGCCTGCTTGAATGTGTGGTTGACGTGAGTCGGGAAGTTGGGTGTGAAGGAAGACTTCATCTCCAACCTAGAGATATTGCATCTGGTTTATTTTATAACAATTTGAAGTTTGGAGATGAAGGGCTTAAGAAGGGTAGGGATGGATTCTATTATCTGCCGAAAGCCTTAGCCTCAAAGTTTCAAGAGCACTTAAGAGATATGATATTAATGAAGGAGAATCTTTGAAAAACAAAGATTTATATGCCGCTTACAAATCAATTACAATTTGTGAGGTGATGTGAATGATTGAACTAATTGTTTTGGCAGTAGCAGTCATTGGGGTTTTAATGCTCGTAGGAATATACAACGGGCTTATCCGGCTACGCAATGAGGTGAAAAATAGTTTCGCGCAAATCGACGTGCAACTTAAGCGGAGAAACGACCTCATACCCAACTTGATAGAGACTGTCAAAGGTTATGCGAAACACGAGAAAAGCGTCTTCGAGGAAGTGACGAAGGCGCGGGCTGCAGTTATGAACGCGAAGACTGTGGGAGACAAAGCAAAGGCGTCGAACATGCTCTCAGACACGCTAAAAAGCCTTTTCGCGGTAAGCGAGAATTATCCTGACCTTAAGGCAAACCAGAATTTCCTGCAACTGCAGGAGGAGTTGACGGGCACTGAGAACAAGATCGCGTACTCCCGCCAGCATTATAACGATATAGTAACTGAGTTCAACAATAGGATTCAGGTTTTCCCCAACAACATGCTTGCAGGACCTTTAGGTTTTAAGAGTGAGATACTTTTTGATACGCCAGCTGCCGAGAGAGAGGTTCCGAAAGTACAATTTTAGAAATGCAGACGATGTTCGAGCAGGTCCGCGGCAACAAACGCCGCAGCATCCTGCTCATGGGATTGTTCGTTATAATCTTGGGTGTATTGGGCGCAGTGCTCGGTCTTGTATGGGGTAACGTGAACGTCGGCTTGACCGTCGCCGTCGTCATCTCGATACTCTACTCCGTCTTCGCCTACTACAGCGGCGACAAGATGATACTTACCATGACGGGCGCCCGCGCCGTCACCAAAGACGAGTACCCATACCTGTATCACACCATTGAAGGGCTGGCGCTCGCCGCGAGCGTGCCCACCCCCAAGGCGTACGTGATAGACGACAGCGCGCTCAACGCGTTCGCGACGGGCCGGGACCCAGAGCACGCTGCGGTAACGGTGACTACCGGCCTTCTTAAGACCATGAACAGACAAGAACTTGAGGGCGTTATCGCCCACGAGATGAGCCACGTGAAAAACTTGGACATCCGCTTTATGATGCTCACGACAGTCATGGTCGGCCTTACCACACTTCTCTCAGACTTCATCCTACGCAGCATGTGGTACGGGCGCGGAGGCCGACGCAACCGCGATGGGGGAGGAGGCGCCCAGACTGCGATTCTTATCGTCGGCATCGTCTTTGCCATGCTCGCACCACTTGTCGGCCAGCTCATAAAACTTGCGATAAGTAGGCAGCGGGAATTTCTCGCGGACGCAAACGCCGCGGTCTTGACGCGCTATCCGCCGGGGCTTGCAAGCGCCCTCGAAAAAATCAAAAAAGACCCGGACCCCCTCGTCGACAAGGCCAACAAGGCGGCGGCACACCTTTTCATCTCAACGCCATTCAGAAACACGAAAGGTTTTGTGGCGGGCATGTTCAGCACACACCCACCCATCGACGAGCGTATTAAAAAACTCCAAGAGATGTGAAGAATAGGACAGACGAATTCAGAGTTTGCCCGACATGCAGTAGCGCCTACGACCTCGGAATCATCGAAGATAAGCTGAAAGGGGTAAAGCCCATCAAAGTCGCTCAGTACAAGGGACACATTCCCTAGAGGGCGGGGCACTGTTTTATTTTCCGGTCGCTTACCCCCTTGTCGACTTGCTTTAACGGGAAGTTCCTGCAAGCTTGAGGGCGGATGGAATAAATTTTACAATTATTTTTCACACCTTCTCCTAATTTGAGGAACGGACACTGTGCAAGGCGGGAATCCGATTCCGAGTCGTACCAGCCGGCTGCTCCAAGGATTATGTCACCTCCCGCCGGTTCTCTCTCATAGTATTCGGCTGCGGTAATGAAAAAAATACTTCCCTTCTTTTGAACGCCCAGAAGGACGTTCTCAAGGATGTCTGACCTATCTTTCGAAACCCACAAGTCCAAGTCTTTTTCAACGAACTGGATTTTAATGCCAGTACAGCAGTTGCCGCAGCGCGTACAAGAAAAATCTTTGGAAGCCATCGCTTAAGCTCCCGGAGTCTCCACACGGATGTGGTTTAAATTATTCTGCTCTAGAAGATGCGTGATTTGGCCGTAAGCCTCCTGGACTTCAGGGCTTTTCAGGACCAGCCTGCGGGCGTAGTCGAGGTCTATGTCGCCGGAAGCGACTGCGCGCAGACGGTGAACGCGCACTAAATTTTCCTGGGGGACTTCGAGTGCTAAATACGCCATCACCCAGTCATCGCCAATACAATCATCCTCACGATATTTCACACCCACGCAATGTTTTTTGAAAAGCTCCTCCCTCCCTATCTCGGTAATTAATGTCGCATCCCGTATACGCGGCTCCCACTCACCCCATTCATCCAGAACACGACGGGTTACACTGCTTCCTTCCTGACGTAAACGACCCATATTAGCATTCACATAATCTGGGATATTAATCATTTGAAATGGGGGTTTCTTGAATTCACCACTCCCCCCCTCACGCAGCATGTCCGAGGCGATATCGCATAAAAGCTCGTCATAGGGGCTGGGGCTGCCGATACCGTCCTCTCCCAAAGCCTCTTCTAGTTCGCCAACGACTTCAGGGTCCATCCTGCTTCGCCTAGGCTGCTTTATAACACGGTCCGCGATTATGCGTTTGACTCCTGCCACCCCCCCGTAGAGCCCACCCTTATAAATCGGATAGAATACTCGAACAACCTCAGGGGTTTCGTCGCCGGGAGGACCCACACGAAGCCTTTGAACCATAAAATACTATTTGGAAGTGAATAATTTAATATACTCCCCCTCAGCCTCACGAGTAGATCCCACAAGAATCCGGTAATGGACTCCCCGACTCGATGAAACCTCCTCCAGCATCCCAGAAACCTTTGCCTTTTCACCCAAAAAAACTTGCCCAGAGTAAGTGTGCGTGTAGGAGGCAAGCTCGGAAACTTTGAAGGAGCGTCCGCCTAGGCTGCATGTTCCCGAAACTTTGTAGACTGCGGGATAGTCGAAGGCGAGAGTATCATCAGTTACTTCCGCTTCAAGTTCTACTAAACCGATTTTTTTATACTTCAAGTCACCCCACCCCGATGAAATCTCACTCCAATCTTGAGTATAAAGTATGTCAAACTTCACACCCTCGAAAAGTCCAGACGTGTGCTTCCGCTTCTCGTGGAATGCGAACTCGGAAAAAGAAAGCTCTTTAGTAAGCGGGAACCTTTTTGAATAGGCGGTGTTGATTGTCGCGTCGTCGAGCCCCTTAAGGGGCGGCTCGCATTCGGCCACGACTTTCCTCACCTTCTCAAAATTGTCGCGTCCGTAGACTACAAGATCAATATCCGAGGCGGAAGTGTGAGCTTCCACGAGAACTGAGCCAGTCACCCCAAATTTTTCTAGGGACACTTTCGAATACTTGCTTAGAAGGTTTGCAAGCCTGATGATTCTGTCTTCATGATCAGATAAATCTTGGGCTGAATTCAGTCCGGTGAGGAATTCATTAGGATGAATGATTTTTCCGACATCTGTGAGTGGAACTCCCTGAAGCAGTGTGTCAAGTTCTTTAGAATAAAAAAGATAGTTTGGGTGATTTTCCCTCAAGAAAGTATAGGAGTCATCTGTTGACTTGATTTTAGCCAGACCGCTTTTTCCGGGGATGTAGCGGAGGAATGCTATTACTCGGTCTTTTGGATGATTGTAGGATGTTACCGCAAATACGAGACCTTCTTTTGAAACCACGAAATCCCTCACTCGAGGGAGAGTCGTATTCATAAAGAAAGTATACTATTTTTTAAACAATAAAATGCATTTCGGATTCATCCCAAAAGACGAGGACGATGAGGAATTATTTTCCAAATCTTTTAAGAAAAAGAAAGTTAAGTTCACCTTACTTGATGAATCTTCACAATGGATTAATTCAGGCAAAACAGTTGAAACCGGTTTTTTTAAGCGAGAACAATCCTTTAAAAAATTTATGAAAAAAGACTTTGCAAGGCTTAAGAAGGAATCGAGACGGGGAGATATCCCAGTTTCTGATTTGGATTTGATTTTCATGAGAAAACTCGACCACACATACAGTGGAAGCGACACCGAGCAAAGTGAGTTCACTCTCGACTTCCTAGAGCTAATTGAAAAAGACTTGCCCGTGGTAAACCCGGTCGCAGGGATTAGAAACGCCTGTAGGAAGCATATGACAAATTACTTGCTTGCCCGGCAAGGGCTTCCAACACCAGCGTCCTTTGCCGCGAATGATCCCGTACGGGCATTCTTCGAGTTAGATAGGATTGGATTCCCCCAGTACATCAAGCCCGTTGAGGGTGGTGGAGGGTCGGGAGTGTTTTATGTGAAAGACTGGGAGACTGCGGGGGATTTAACGTCAGTTTACGGGTTATTTGAAAAACCCTTAATCCTTCAGGAGGTTGCGGGGGGCGGGCGGGAAGACATTCGCGTTGTGGTGGTGGGCGAGCATGTGATTGGCGCCATCAAAAGGCGCACGCCAAAAGGAATGCACAAGAGCAACGTAACAGTCGGCGGCAAACCATCTAAGATGAGGGTGGATGACGAGTTGGGAGAGCTTGCACTCAAGGCGACAAAAGCGGTGGGGTGTAAGATTTCTGGCGTCGACATTGTAAAAGACAAGCAAGGATACAAGATACTTGAAGTGAATGCGAGCCCAGGATTCACGGGATTCAAGAAGGCGACAAGGATTCCAGTTGAACACAAGATAGTAGACTACTTGATTTCCGAAGCCAGAAGTTAAAAACCTTATTCTTCCAAGGCTTCGTCTGCGATATGCTTAACACTCTCATCAGGGTCAGTCATTGAGATTACTCGCAACTTATCTTCCACTCCCGCCTGCTCTAAGTGGTTGTGCAATGCCCATGCGACCGTACCCCGCACAAAAGGGGCGACTTCGCTTTGTTGACGTAGATGGTGATCGTATGTAGTGGTGAGGAATGGTACAACCTCTCTATCCCCTATTAAATCAAGGTCTAAGGCCCCAAGAAGCGGTTTGAAAAACCCGGAAGAACGCACATCCACAACTGCTTGTTCTAAGGTTGGTTCCTCTCCACCCAACCTTTTCACAGCCCATTCCGCGAATTTCCTGACTCCGACTTCGTTTTCGGCTGAAGCGTATTGACCGAGCCCGTCCACTGCGGACTTATCCCCAATTTTAACGAGAGACCATATTAGGTCTGCCGCGGCCATAAAACCTTGAGAGGAATTCTCGTTGATTGAGGATTTAATCTTTCCGAATATCCCTGGAATCGCGGAAGGCCCAAGAGCTGTAATATGATCCACTGCGCGAGCTGCAACACCCCTATCAGGATCTTTTAGTTGCCCGCAGAAACTTTCAAGAGATTCTTCAATAGGTGATGGTTCTCCCGCCTGTTTGTACATAAGTAACTATACGCAATACACGAATTTTAATTTAAACTACTCACATAATATTTAGATGAGTCTTCTTTCGACAGAACTCGCAGGGATAAAACTGGCTAATCCGACGATTCTAGCTTCAGGCTTTCTAGGGACTTCAATTGGTATGCTTGCGCGCGTCGAGAAAGGTGGGGCGGGGGCAGTCACTATCAAGTCGATTACGAAAGAGCCTCGCGCCGGACACAATAATCCTATCGTCGTGGAAGTGCGCGGAGGACTCTTGAATGCTGTAGGATATTCGAACATGGGTCTTGAGGCGGCAAAAGAGGAATTTACGGGAGTTGGGAAACTGAAAGTCCCTGCGATTGCAAGCGTCGTCGCCGACGACGCGAGCGGCTTCGCACATCTTGCCAGGGAGCTGAGCAAGCTGCCGTTCTCTGCTGTTGAAGTCGTCTTATCCTGCCCTCACACACCGGGTTTGGGGCTTCTCGCAGGCCACGGGACACCGGAGGCGACGGAGGAGATTACGCAGGAAGTGGTTAAGGCGACGAAGCTGCCTGTCATCGTCAAGCTTTCCCCGAACACGCAGGCTCTGGGGGAAGTTGCAAAAGCTGCTGAGAAAGGCGGGGCAGCCTCAATCAACATGGGCAACACGCTCGGACCGGGCATGGTCATAAACCTTGAGGCTGAAAAGCCGGTGCTCGATTATAAGGTGGGTGGTATGAGCGGGCCGGCTGTAAAGCCTATTGGAGTCCGCTGCGTGTGGGATGTGTACGAGTCCGTGAAAATTCCGATCATCGGGACGGGGGGCGTAACCGACGGTAGGGATGCAGTAGAATACTTTATGGCCGGCGCCGGCGCAGTCTCCGTCGGCACCGCCTTAATGTACCGTAGGGAAGACGCCTTCAAAAAAATCTGCGAAGAAATCGAACTCTTCATGAAGGAGAACGGATTCAAGAAAATCAAAGATCTGGTAGGAATCGCGCATTAAAATTATGGCTCAAAAGAAAAAGAGAAAGCAATCCGGCAGAAACATCCCTTACGAAGAAGCTTATGAAAAATGGCGGAAACGCACTGAAGAATACCACGAAGAGATTGCTTATTTGCTCCCTGGTTTTGAAAGGGACATTCGAAGACGAGAACGACGTGCGAAACATAAACACCCCACATTTCTGGATAGTGTCGATGAATCCCGGTATCACCACCACGGAACGGAAGGCCAGGGTATGAACCTCACTATGATAATGCTCGCGCTTCGAACCGACTGGCCGCTAGATGCTTGGGGAGTCAACATGGGCTGCGGAAACACACCCTTGCACTTGCCACTTATCCCGCAGATAACCAACATCGACGATCCAGCAGTGGTTGCCAGCAGGTACTCCATCAAACCCAATAGCGATCTCGTAATCTGTGATGGGAAGAGGATGATTATGGGAGGGAGAATGGAAGATTTCCCGCAACTTCTCAAAGAGAATTCAAAATACTTTCCCTCGCCCAAACCAGACCTGGTAGTCTGGTCGAACATGTGGAATTACATGAGCAAGTCAGACAGGATTAAATGTCTTCGCGCGACTTGGAAGGGTTTGAAGCTGGGGGGCTATTTCATAACCGCTGAAGATGAAGGTGTGGGATTCGCCTTTGACGGTGCGGAAAGCATTGTTGAAGAGCTGCCTGATTCCAAGAGTCCGGCGTTTGCGACTTATGATGCTGTGAGAAGGTTAAAGCTCCCATTTGATCGGACCTATGCTGTTGGGCATCCGATAAACCAGGCTAACGCAATAATATTACGGAAGCCTGCGAGAACGCCGAAGTAGTTGTATATATCAAGATTTAATCAAATTGATAATCGTGGATTCTGGACCAGAATATGATAGTGAAAGGTTGATGGAGCCAGTCCATAAACCCAACTTTTTTACAATTGAAGAAAT
The DNA here is from genome assembly GCA_043823295.1 of Methanobacteriota archaeon. Classification (GTDB taxonomy): domain Archaea; phylum Altiarchaeota; class Altiarchaeia; order IMC4; family SCGC-AAA252-I15; genus SCGC-AAA252-I15. Next base: position 8,750 of record JBDRAY010000057.1, read on the forward strand.
TGTCGAAGAGACGCCTGAAGTCAGGACCTTTTTTTTCAAGGAGAATCTTGATGCGAGGCCAGGGCAGTTCGTAATGGTGTGGCTTCCGGGAGTGAATGAGAAGCCTTTCAGCTTAAGCTATATGGGCAGGCGTACTGGCGTTACCATTGCGAAAGTCGGAGATTTCACGGAAAAGATGTTCAAGTTGGATGTAGGTGATAAAGTCGGAGTCCGCGGTCCCTACGGAACACACTATACAGTCGACGGTGGGAACGTGCTCGTAGTATGCGGGGGATTCGGAGCTGCGTCGGTCGCGCCCCTTGTAGATGAGCTTTCATGTGTCGCCGAAAAGATTTACGGGGTAGTGGGGGCCAAGACCTGCGACAAGCTTTTTTTCGTGGAAAGGTTTAAGGCGGTGGGAGCTGAAATCTGTGTTACCACCGACGACGGGTCGGCAGGGCTACATTGCCTTGCAACCGACAATCTGCCCGAACTCCACAAGTCGGAAAATTTCGACAGGATTTATTCGTGCGGCCCTGAAGCCATGATGAAAAAAGCCATGGATTTCGCAATCGCGGAAAAAATACCTTGCCAGCTTTCACTTGAAAGATACGTGAAGTGCGGGATAGGGTTGTGCGGGGCGTGTTGTGTGGGAGAGCTTCGAGTGTGCAAGGACGGGCCGATTTTCAACGCTGAAAGACTATTGGACACTGAATTTGGGGTACTGAGTCGGGAAGCCTCGGGAAAACCCAGGAAAATCTAGATTATGGCCAAAGCAGACTTTAATGTCCAGGGGGGCAGGATCCTCTACAGGGGTGGATTAATCGAGGCTGGAATCGCAGTCCAGGACGGGAAAATCGTCAAGGTCGCAAAGAGTGCAAATCTTCCTAAGGTGGGCGAGACAGTAAATGCTAAAGGCTTGATTATTCTTCCGGGAGTGATAGACGTTCACGTCCACGTAAGGGATATGGGCCAGAAGACTAAGGAGGATTGGACGACTGCTTCACACGCTGCTGCGGCAGGAGGAATCACGACAATCCTGGCAATGCCCAACACGAGCCCTCCAATAACCACTGCAAGAGCGCTTAAACAATACAAGACTATTGCTCGGAAAAAAAGCGTCGTAGATTATGGCGTATTCATCGGAGCCACAGAAACAAACATGAGAGAGCTTACGACTTCCGAATCCTGCGGTATCAAACTCGCCATGGGATCGACCACTGGAAACCTGCTCGTCGAAAAAACTGAGAAAATGCGTTCAATACTTGAGACTTCCGTGAAGGCGGAGAAGACTGTCGTAGTGCACGCTGAAGACGAGGAGATGATAAAAAAGAGGTTTTTAGCGGTGAAAAAGAAAGGTAAGGAACCACCCCCAAAAATCCACTCTGTCATCAGGGATCCTGAGGCAGCCCGGATTACAGTATCCAGGGCAATCAAATTATCTAAGCAGACAAATGCAAAAATCCACATAGCCCACGTGAGCACGAGGGGAGAGCTTATTGAGATTGTGAATGCGAAAAAAGACGGGTTGCCGGTATCCTGTGAGGTCACTCCGCACCACCTTTTTTTGTCGGAGAAAGACTATGACTCGAAGTCCAATAGGCTTAAGGTAAATCCGCCCGTCCGGTCTAGAAGCGACGTTTCTGCAGCTTGGGGGGCGCTGCTTGAGGGGATAATCGACTGTGTTGCGACAGACCATGCACCGCACCTTCTAGATGACAAGGAGCAGGATTATTGGAGTGCTCCGTCCGGGCTTCCAGGCTTGGAGACTATGGTACCCCTTATGCTCGACTCTGTTAACAAGAGCATGCTTTCACTTGCTCACGTCGCAGATCTTGTGTGCACTAATCCCGCCAAAATCTTTAGATTGAAGAATAAGGGTTTGATTGAGGAGGGTTTTGACGCAGACCTAACTTTCGTCGACTTGAAGCAGGAGTGGAAGATTCGGGGAGACGACTTTAAGACTCGGTGCGGTTGGACTCCTTTCGAAGGCAGAATCGTTTCTGGAAAACCCGTAAAGACTATGATTAGGGGGACGATAGTTTTCGAAGACGGGGACGTAGTCGGGGGCAGGGGGAGGGAGGTTCAATTCAAATGATCAGAAGATTCAGAGACAGCAGATTCAAAGTGCTCTCTGAATCAAGCGCCGTCGTCTTCTTCATTTGCACTGGAATCGGCGCCATCTGGTTTGTTTTGCCGCCGCTTGCGGAGTCGCTTGTGGGAAACCTGACCTTGGTTGGAGCGCTCCTTGCTCTGCCAGCAGTGATGTCTTTTATAGTCGACATCCCATTGGGTGATTTATGCGATAAAGCCGACAAGAAAAAGATTCTTTTCTGGGGCCTGATCCTCACCGGCGTAACGGGAGCGTACTTCGGCCTGATAGACTCCGTCACTGACTTAGTCTTGTACCTGATTGCATTCGGAGTCCTCCACACCATAGCCTACATCGTGACGGCGGCCTACGTCATGGACGCGTCCCCGAAAAATCTAAGTTCTACTTACCTCGGCACCTACACGTCATTCATGCACTTGGGTTTCGCTTTAGGAGCCCTGGTCGCAGGATACCTGGCAAGCGACGCCCTGCTTTCAAAGACGGGGCTTGTAGGCTGGTTTTTCGCAGGATTGTGCGTGTTAGGAGCGGTTGCCTCCCTCTCACTTGCACCAGGGAAGTCTAAGTGCTTAAGAGACGGTATTTGTGAGGTAATCAGAATAGATGGCGTATTCAAAAAAGAGATTTCCGATTTCAGGGCCCTGGGTTTTACAGGGGTTGCGGTTGTCGGCTTGACCCTCTTGTTAACTGTGTTCGACGGGATTGTCTGGACGCTTGAACCCCTCCTATACAGGCAGTTCAACCTCCCAACGATGGCGGGCGGAGTGATACTCGCAGCATTCGTGGTCCCTCTCATAGTCTTTGAGGCCCCGGCAGGCTATCTCGCAGACAGGGTCGGCAAGCGCAAGGTGCTTTTCATTGGGCTGATTGTCGCGGGAGTCTCGACGGTATTATTCAGCTTTTCTTCAAGCTTCACCGCGCTTGTGGCCTACGCGTTCATAACGACTACGGGCATCTCGCTTGTATGGCCTGCGACAGAGGGAATACTCGCAGACCACGCTGCCGACAAGAAGAAGGGGGAAGTCATAGGAGTGTGGAGGTCGTCTGCAGACTTAGGTTACGTCATAGGGCCGCTCACGGGGGGAATACTCGCACAATACACAAGCATCACCACAGTCTTCTCAATTGCGGGAGTAGTGTTGGTTGCCGCAAGCCTCCTAGCATTATCCCTGGGAAAAATCAGGTAAGGCCCAAGCTCTCGGAAACTATCTTTTTAACTTCCTCGGGGGGATTGCCAAGCCTTATAAGAGACGTATTACCCCTAATACCCTTGCCTGAGACAGTCAAAGTTAAAAGACCCAGCATCTCAAGGTCATTCAAATACTCCCTAAACCACCTCATCGTCCGGGATTTCAAGTTAAGCAGCCTGCAAACCCGCTCGTAAGCCTCATAAACCTCGCCCGAAAAAAGAACACCTTCCGGCGAAGCACCCAACCGCTTATACGCACTCCCCCGAATCAACGTCTCGGCAATCGAATACAAAACAATCTGCTGGTGCTCGGGAAGAGTCGAAATAATCTCGAAAGTAATATCCTCCTCAACCTTAACCTTCGCAGACTTCACATCGTCAACAGTAATCCGCTTGTGACCAGAACCTTGAGCAAGCTCCCCCGCCTTCTTCAAAAGTCGCAGTGCATACCTCGCATCCCCGTTGGTTTGAGCCCCGTACGCGGAAATCAAGCCGACACTGGAAGACGCGATAACGCCCTTTTTAAAGCCGAGCCTCAACCTCTGCGTTAAAATCGACTTGAGCTGGTTAGCGTGGTAGGGTTTGAAGACTAGCTCCTCCTCGCAGAGAGTGCTCTTGCTTCTCGAGTCAAGTACGTCTTTAAATGAGAACTTGTTTGAAATCCCAATTATCGAAACGCTTCCAGACGCTATCTCGTCGTTTATTCTTGTTAGGATGTAAAGGAGGTCGTCAGCATCCTTTATCATGTCCACTTCGTCAAGAACAACCACAAGATTGAGGTTATTCACCTCCACGAAAATCCTAAGACGCTCATAGAGTTCAGTGGGGGATAATCCTGAAAGCCGGCCCTTCTTTCTCCGATCCTCCATCGGTTTATTCTCATAGCCTGGTCGGTTTAAGGACTCGTCTTCCAGAATCTTCAACAACACCTGGTACTTAGAGTTGTAGCCGACCCTACAGTTCATGTAAACGCACTCAACCTTGACGTTCTTCTTGTTTTTCTCGGGGTCATCGACAACGCGTTTTAATTCCCGCGTCACATGCCTTATGACCGCAGTCTTTCCCGTGCCCGTCTTCCCGTACACGAAAACATTGTTTGGCTTAGTCTCGCGGAGTATGGGGCCGATAATCCGGATTATCTGACTTATCTCGGATTTCCTGTGCGGAAGCTTGTCTGGAACATAGTGAGGACTCAAAACCGAAGCATCCTTGAAAAGCCCGCCACCGCTCAATTCAGACTCGAAGAGATTTGAAACCATTTATAAGGTATAAGATTAAATCAGTATAGTTTAAATAAATACTTGTACTACGTAAGATATTTCATCTAAACGAGGTGAGGTTTTTAAAATGCCGTTCAAAGGAATTTTTGGAAAGAGGAAAGATGAAGGTGGAGACATCGACATTGAAGACTACTTAAATGAGCTATCCATAAGGGATGGCCAGATTATGGAGCGGGAGGATGTGACGTACATCAAGCCCGTAGTCTTGGATGTTGAAGGTAAAGGTATTGGAACAGTAATAAGCGAGCTTGAGAAGAATAACGTCATCGTCTTGAACGTGAAAGCTTTATTACACAACAAGGTTTTGCTTCGAGAGATTGTGAAAGAGCTTCGTGACTCCTGTATCGAACTTGACGGGGATTTGGGTAAAATCTCTGACGAGAAGATACTTATCGTCCCTGCTGGAATGAGGATTTCCCACTCTGAAGTGCAATCTAAAGATTAATCAGGGGTTTGGTATTCAACTGAATACTGTCTCCAGGGGAAATACTGTAATCCCTTGATCCGTAATCTTTAAGGGTCGAGTGTGCTTGTCAAAGGATGAGCCGCGCATCTTCTCGATGCTGATTGCGTTTATGGTTTCTCCCTCATGCTTTATTTTAAGCATCTTGACGACTCCGGAAGCCAGGAACTCCTCCATCAGTGGCCTGTCCTCATCGCTTGACTCTATTGTGAGAAGTGTCGTAACGTCTATTCTCGACAAAAAATTCATGAGCGACAATATCTCCCTTCTAGGGTTTGAATCCTCGTCATATAGCATTCGGATGCTAGTGAGAGAGTCTATTACCATCCGTTTTGGATTGTAGCTTGAAATCCTAGATTTAATCGTATTGATGAGATTCGACAAAGTGAAATCGGGTTTGCTCATAACGCTCTCGCTTTTAAGCTGCCAGGCACCGCTTTCAGGGTCCTGATAAGTGTCTAAAAGCTTTATGCCGCGGAGATCCCACCCGAACTCGGCCATGTCCTGGACTATCTGGTTCGAGTTCTCCTCAAGAGTTATGAAGATGCCGCGCTCCTTTTTTCTGACGCCTTCCATGAGAAACTGCATGGTCAGGATGGTTTTCCCTGCACCAGGCCCCCCTGTAACAATATAAGGGCGCCCACGAATCAAACCACCCTCAAGCATGTCATCCAATCCTGGAATCCCGGTTGGAATCTTCTCCATCAAGTATTGTATTAGATGAGGGAGATATAAAAGACGGCTTAGGCGTGTTTCCCAAGGTTCAATGCTTTTATGAAAAACAATTTTTACATATAATGATTATATGTAAAATCTTTTAAGAAAAGATGAAATTCGAGGATATCTTAAGCGAGCTTGAACGCCTCCGCGATCCCTCAAACATCGAGGGTATGAAGCGTTTTGGAATCACTCCAGACCATACGTTTGGAGTGAGGCTTCCCGACCTCCGCAGGATTGCTAAAGAGGCGGGGAGGGATCACGAGCTAGCCCTAAAACTTTGGGCGAAGGACACCAGGGAGACTAGGATTCTAGCAGCCATGATTGCCGAGCCGAAAAAGACTTCTTCCGAGCTTATGGACTCGTGGGCGTCCGAATTCGCTTACTGGGAGATTTGCGACCAGTGCTGCATGAACTTGTTTTGGCTGACACCCATCGCATATGAAAAAGCCTGTGAGTGGAGCGAAAGCGATGAGGAATACGTGAAGCGTGCCGGGTTCGCGCTTGTGGCAGTGCTTGCGTGGAAGGATAAATTAGTCCTTGATGAGAAGTTGGAGGAATTCTTTCCATACATCAAGCAGGGTTCAATTGATGAGCGGCCGATTGTTAAGAAGGCTGTGAACTGGGCGCTTCGGCAGATCGGCAAGCGAAATAGAGCATTGAATTCGAAGGCTATCAAGCTTGCCAGGGAAATTGAATTGATCGATTCTAAGGCTTCCAGGTGGGTGGCAGGCGACGCCTTGAGGGAGCTTTGCGGAGACGCGGTTCAAAAGCGTTTAACTTAAAGCGTATTCTTTAAGGACTGTGTAAATCGGCCCTTTTGACGTGAGCTTGCTTTCGATTAATTGGATTTTTTCGCAAGTATAAGTCCCAAATTCTGTGTTTTCGTGTTCTGAGAGTATGTCCGCAAGCCTACTTTTGTTATCCATGAATTTCACCCGGCTAATTGTGTAGTGGGGGTGGAAGCGTTTTTCCGGCTTGAATCCTAGAGGTTTCAGGTTTTCGTCGATTAGTCCATGCAAATTATTTATGTCAGTTGAGCCTTCTGAGGTTCCAGCCCAGATAATTTTAGGGTGAGAGGGTTTGGGGAATGCTCCAAGACCTGAGACAGTGATATTGAAGCCTTGCTCGTTTTCAATGTGTGACAGTTTAGTGATTGTTTGTTTTAATTTTTCTTCACCTACTTCCCCGATAAATTTTAGTGTTAAGTGGATGTTTTCTTGTTCTACAGGCTTGATTTTCCCGCATTCGGAAATCAGGGTTTGAATGGGTTGAAACTTAGTTCTAATTTCCGTAGGGGCGGGTATGGCGATGAAAAGTCTCATATTATTCGATAATTTATTGAAAAAAGTCAATAAAAATGATTCATTTTATGAATAACGTTCAATTATTCTCTATTTTTTAAAATAATGTTCTATTTAGGCTTTTTTAACTGAATGGGGGCTGAAATAGCGGAAGATTTATATACATAACATCAAATTAAGTAGTTGGTAGGGGTGATGGCAGACTGAGTCTAAAAAAATATTTAGCATACTTAGTGATTTTATTTCTTGCACCATGTTTTGTCTCAGCAGCCCAGACCACGACCCTGAAAACTGAAACACTAAGGTTAGAGGAGTTGATTCAAACAACCAAACCGATATGCAATCTTTACGAACCCGACCTCACCTTACAGATTGCATCCTTGAAGATAAGGCCTGAAGAAGATGTTTCGAACAGGATAAAAGAGATTCTTTCAGACAAACCAGAATTAGACCTGATTGTGACTTCCGAATACTCGCTCTGGAAGGGAAGCTACAACGAACAAACCCCCCGAATCAGAATTGACTGTGAAGTCAAAGTTGAAGGAAACTGCCTTATCGAAGACATGAAAAACGGGGGATCCATAATCGAGGAGATTGAGGAGATTAAGGAACTCGCCTACTTAAACAACGTAAACATCATTTTAGGAACGCTTCCGACCCAGGAGCTAGTGGAAACCCCAGACCCCGACCTTAACGAGCCATTATACAACACGCTCGTCGTTATAAACAGGCAGGGCAATCTCATCGGGAAGAAGATGAAGACTAAGGGATCCGACTGGTGTATTCCCGCAAAAAACGGTAAGAACAACCAGTGTTGGATTTACGGTGACATACACAACGAGACTCGGGAAAAAGCTTTATCATCATCCCGGACTTTCACTTTAACGAGCAAGTCCAACGAGGAGTTTACGGTCTTCACTTCAATCTGTCTGGACTTGGACGATGAGGAGATGATTAAACAGGGTGCTGGAAGCAATGCAGATCTTTTAATCTGGACTACTGAGACTGGCGCGGATGAGGGTATTGAGGAGATTACAAGCGAAGTTCAGATGGGGGGCGACTTGGGGTGGGGTTTTATTACTGGGAAGGTGATTGAACCCTACGTTGAAAAACACAATACGATAAGGGATGGTGGAGTCTTTATTGTAGCCGACCGCATCCAAAGCGGGTTGATTAATTTAAAACAAAACCCTATAGATTCACTCGAAATAACCAAAGATTTTGTTTACGGAATAATAGAATTGCAAGACAGGTGAGAAAAATAAGATGATGCCAGGTGGTATGAACCCGAAACAGATGAAGAAGATGATGAAGCGGATGGGCGTTAAGATGGACGAAATCGACGCCGAAGAAGTAGTGATCCGCTGCGTCGACAAGGAGATCAGGATAACCTCCCCACAAGTCGTAAAGACGATAGTATCAGGCCAGGAAATGTTTCAGATTTCCGGCGACGTCTCAGAGGAAGAAGGAGACGTTTCAATAGAAATCGAAGACGACGACGTAACCATGGTCGCAGAACAAGCAGGCGTCAGCGATGAGAAAGCACGAACAGCCCTTGAAAACGCGGGAGGCGACCTTGCCGAAGCCATCATGGAGCTTAAAAAATAATTTTTACAAAACGGGAGTAACATACACTTCCACGAACGCTGCGAAGATAAGTATTACTACCGCCATAACTAGAGTGTCAAAAGAGTCCACTACTATATGCTTGAACTTCCGAGTGTTGTAGTCGTGGTTAACAACTGCGAAGGAGATGATTCCTCCAGCCACCGCCCCCAGAAAGTACGCTGCAACCTCAAACACTCCGTGCACCATGTAGGAAAAGCTGACTGTGAAGGAGCCCAAGTAATTGTAGAGGAATTCCGAGTTAAGGGTTCCGGCGTAAGTTTTAAGGGTTGATCGCATTACGCTTCCAACTGCGACTCCGATGACTGATGCATTCCAAGTGTGTATGAATATTGCCCCTCCCCCATAGAGGAACGAGAATATTATGCAGAATGCAAGCACCTGCAGGTTATTTAATAGTATTGGCGTGAATCTTCCGCCGCTTGAAGTCGCAAAGGCGGTGAGTGCGATGTCTTGCCCTGTAATGTCTCTGATGGTGTTTATCTGTGTGTGAAATACTTCCTTCACCGTGTCGGAGGGAAGTATTGTGAACCAGAACGCGTAGGATATTAAAAGCCCCATAAACAGGTACATGAAAAGGGAGAGTATTGGACCGTGTTCTTTTATCAAAAATTTTTTCTCGTACTTCGTCTTTTCCTCCTCAAGCCTTAAGGCCTTGTTTACGATGACCACTAAGGGCAGGGTCGTCAAGAAGATCTGGGGTATTGAAGACTGTCCCTTGAAAATCCAAAGGGAAACGAATATTCCGACAGTAGAGTATAGAAAACCCACCAAAAGCATGTCTTTAGGGGTTTTCTCCTCCTTCTCAGGATTTATGATAGACTCGAGCACCATAACGTAATTCATTACAAAGGAATGTTTTTAAACTGTTAATGCCCTATAATAAGGTAGGTTAGCATGAATGCGAGGGGATTGGTGTGGGCTTTGATTTTGATGTTATCTTTAAACACGTGTAGTGGACAGACTACGACCATACTATCAACTTCGACAATACCGTCTTCAACAACTATTTCCGTGACAACAATCCCCGAAACAACAACCATGCTCGGCACTACCACGGTCCAGGCAACGACTACGGTCCCTTCAACGACGATTCCGCAGAGCACGACCATGCCTTCGACAACGACTTACCCTTCCACGACGACAGTACCAGGGACGGGGACGACAACAGTACCCTCTACGACAACAATCGGGACACAAACCTCGACTACAACGATTCAGACCGAAACAACGACCATCGCATCATCGACGACACTCCCTGCAACAACAACATTCCCTGCTGAAGTGGAGGAAAAACCCCGTCGAAGAGACTACATGCAGATTAAATACAACAGCAATTGCGTGAACCAGGAGATAAACATCACGGTAACTGACAAAGACGATGAAGACCGCGTGGTAAGAGACGGCATAGTCATAGTATACTTCATGGACAGGGGAGCAGTAGTGGAAGAACTTACGACAGACGACGATGGAATCGCATCATTCACACCAAAATTCGAGGGAGAATACAGGGTGGAAGTCAGGAAATCCTCGAGATACTACACCGAGAAAATAGAATTCGACGTTGAAAACTGCGGTGCAGGTTCATCTTCGTCTGGAATATCCTCGGAAACAGAAACAACCACGACTTCAGTTTACACTACTACTTCAACAGTAACTGCCACTACATCTTCAACGATAACAACACCCAAAGAGACAACTAGCACTTCCACGACACCCAAGATTACGACATCCATCATTTCGAAAATCATTGAGACTACCTCAACACTTACCGAAGAAACTGAGAAGGACAAGTCCTCAATTGGTATTGTAGGTCGGTTCCTCACTGTCGCGGGCACTGCAAGCATATTCCTGGCTCTTTTAATACTGCTTCTAATGTTTGCAAACACAGCCCGGAAAAAAGTCGGAGTGAAAGAAGAAAAGAATCTTTGGGATAAGAAAGGAAAGACAAAGCTTGGAAACGTATAGAAAAAATCCTCATAATTTCTCGAATCCCGCCATAACGTCTAAAACAACCTGATCCTTTAACACGTCTCCTATGACTTGAAGGCCTGTTGGAATACCTTCGACAAAGCCAGCGGGGACGACTCCCGCGGGAAGACCGGAAAGATTCGCTGGAACCGTGAACACGTCGTAAGCGTACATTACCATGGGATCAGTAATTTCAGAACCGAGTTTGTGGGGAAGCTTTGGGACTGTGGGTCCGACCAGGGCGTCCACTGATGCGAGCGCTTCAGACAATTCCTTCCGGATTAGGGAGCGTGCTTGAAGTGCTTTTCGATAGTATTTTCCGCTGTATTCCTTCTGGCTTATATAGCTTCCAAGAAGGATTCTCCGCAGTACTTCTTCTCCGCACACATCTTCGATTTTGTGGCCGTATCTGCGTCCGTCGTATTTCCGGGTTGCGGAATAGAATTCCACGTAAACGTTTAGGTAGTAGGTTGGGAGCGCAACTTTTAAGTTTGGAAGTGACACGTCCACTATCTCGGCTCCGGCTGATGATAGCTTGTCAATGCTTTTTTCAATGACCTTACGAATTCCCGCATCCGAAATCAAGTCGTTGAATTCCTTGGCATATCCAAGTTTTCTGCCCGACAGATTGGGCTTAAGTTCCTTGTGGAATTGATAGAATTTTGGGTCGAGTTTGAGTGAAGTGGAATCTTTCGGATCATATCCTGAAACAGCCTCCAAAACCTTTGCGGCAGTTTCTACGTCGTTTGCGATGGGCCCTATCTGATCCAAGCTCATGGCCATGTCGATCAGACCGTAGCGGGAGACAACCCCGTAAGTCGGCTTAAAGCCGACTACTCCGCAGTGGGATGCGGGGTTTCGAATGCTTCCCCCAGTGTCAGAGCCGAGGGCGGCGTCCACGAAACCTGCAGCGACCGCAGCCGCTGGACCAGATGAGGAGCCGCCAGGTATGCGCCCTGGCGCTGCCGGATTCTGAGTCGGTCCGAAGAATGATGTTTCTCCGCTTGCACCGCACGCGAACTCGTCCATGTTCGCAAGCCCTACAAGAGTCGCCCCGGAAGACTTGAGTTTAGACACGACTGTCGCATCATAAGGGGCAATATAGTTTTCCAATGTCTTCGACCCTGCGGGAGTCAGCAATCCTTCAACACACATGTTGGCTTTGACTGTTAGAGTAAGAGGGGATAACTCCCCCTTCTTTGATTTTGAACTCGCAACCAACCCCTCATCATCGAAGACTATTATCGAGTTTATCTTTTCATCCGCCTCTTTCAGTTCACTCAAATTCATCTCTTCCTCTCCTCTAATTCCACTGCCTTGTTCATGTCTTCCTCAGCCTGCTCATCCAGACCCATGTCCGTCAAGGTCGCAGCCCGCTCCCGAAATAGTTTCGGTGAATCAGGTTTAATCTCAAGCGCCTTGTTGAGTTGGGCGAGAGATTGCTCTAAGTCGCCTTTACTCCTCAAAGCGATAGCCCATCTGATATAGGCTGAATAAAGTTTCGGATTCAGTGATACTGCATGAGAGTAGTTTTCTATTGCCTCTGCGAAATCACTTTTCAATGCGAAAACATCCCCCAGGCGGACGTAAGCTGAAGGTTTTTTCGGATCGGTTTTAACCGCCTTAAAATACTCTTTTAAGGCTTCATCACTTTTACCTTGTTCCTGCAATACAACACCTTTTTTCACGTATGCCTCGTAGAATGCCGGATCCTTTGCTAATGCCTGACTCAAATAGTCTAGTGCAGTAACATGGTTCTTCTTCTTCAAGTAAAGGATTCCGAGATTCAGAAGGGTTTTCGCGTAGTTCGGATTTAATTCAAGCGATTTCATAAGGTTTTTCTCTGCCTCTTCTAGATTCCCCTTCTTGGTTTGGGCGACTCCAAGAGCTTCATAACCGTGATAAGATGAGGGGTCTGAGTCAACTGCTTTTTGGAATGCTTCCTCAGCCTTATCGAGCTTTCCGGCTTTGAATAATTGTTTTCCAAGTTCAATGTATTCTTCAGGTTTTGCATGGGGGTCGCTAGGCTTTGTTCCTTGAGGTTTACCCGGAGCTTGAGGGGGCATTGATGGAACGGGAGGTAGTTTTGGAGTTCCTTGAACAGAAGGGGTGGTTGATTCCGGCTTTGAGGGAGCCGGAGGCTTTGGGATTGTGGGGATTGACTTTGGAGGTGCTTGAGCCGGACTAGGCGGTATTGGAGCAGGAGGAGCGGGCGGCTTCGAGGTCAAAGGAGCAGGAGCGCTCGGAGTCGGAGTATCTGGTGAGCTGGAAGAAGATGGTGGTGGAACTCTTTGTGTGGGTGCTTGCGTTGACGGGGGAAATGGAGTTTTCGGGATTGTGGGAGTTTGCACTTCGCGTGATGTTGGTGTTTGGATTGGTTGCCTCCCTGTTGGGGGGCTGGTTGCGGGTGAAGTTGGTGGTATAGGTTGAGTTAAGGGGGGATATGTTTGGCTTGGGGGGGGTTGAAATCCAGGTTTCACGAGAGGTTTTGAAGCCACCGGAGGAGGCGTTGTAGAATGTGTTGAAGGTATGTGAGTGGGAGGCTGTTTCAGTGCATAACCTTGCTGTGCCGGTGGCGCATAAGGTTTCGCTCTATTTTGTGGGAAACCTCCCGCCTTACCCCCATCAACACTTAAATCAGACTTCACAGTCTTTACGAAAGCATTGTTTTCCTCTGAAGGATTCAATTCCAAAAGCTTGTTGGCAAAAGACAGTGCTGAATTCGCATTACCGTTTCTAGAGTAAGCTAAAACAAGCTCGCGCACAGCCTCAGGGTAATCTGGTTTAAGATCAACCGCCCTCTTGTAATGGTCTATCGCACCCACAAAATCAGACAAGTCAAACAACGTGAAACCCAGCTCATAATGGGCTCTGGGATTGTCAGACTCCAACTCCAGTATCCTGTCAAACTGGTCTAGTGCCAAATCCAACTCACCCACCGACCGATATGAAATCCCCAACTCAAACAATGCGTTAACGTACTTGGAGTCAAGCTCTAATGCTATGGAATACTCGTCTATGGCTCCGTCAAAGTCTTTCTTGTCGTACAAGACGTAGCCTAGACTAAAGTGTATTTCAGGGTTTTCTGGGTCGAGTTCAACGGCCCGGTTCAAGTTTTGAAGGCCGTTTTCGAAATCCCCCTTGTTGGCGTAAAGAGTCCCGAGATTACAGTACGCTAAGGCGTAATTTGGGTCGGCTTCAAGAGCACTTTTATAGGATGCTGATGCTGCCTCAAGATCCCCGCTTTTATACTGTTCATTGCCAATTCTCACTAATTCTTCAGCATCAGCCATAGTCTCCCACCAAGTCGAGGAAATTTCTTATGATCACTTTTCCGTCAAGAGTGAGTATTGATTCAGGGTGGAATTGAAGGCCGAAAATCGGATGTTTCTTATGCCTCAACCCCATGATTTCACCGTCATCCAAACTTTTCGCGGAAACCTCAAGGCAGTCTGGAAGACTCTTGCCGTCAACCACGAGAGAGTGGTAGCGTGTAGCCTCAAGAGGTGTTGGAATCCCTTTGAACAATCCTTTACCGTCGTGCTCTATCCTGCTAACCTTGCCGTGTCTGAGCGTTTTCGCCGGCCTGATCTCGCCTCCGAACACGTGGCCTATGCACTGGTGGCCGAGGCAGACTCCGAGCAAGGGAATCTTGGGTCCGAATTCAGAGATTACTTTGTTGGAGACTCCAGCCTCCTTGGGAGTCTTGGGGCCGGGAGATATTATGATCGCTGAGATGTCGTCTTTATCAACCGACTCTTCCACGACTTTGAAGTCAACAGTATTCTGAAAAACTAGGGGATTGGCCCCCTGTTCGCCCACATACTGTACTAGATTATAGACAAACGAGTCGATGTTGTCGATGACAAGGACATTCATGGTAGATGAATAGAATTCAGCGCTTAAATCTTTTAGAAAAAAATATTTATTCACCAGAAAGCCCAATAAGTATACAGGAAATGGTTTTAAAGGAAGAGAAACCAGTCGGGAAATCATGTAAAGTATTTCAGGATTTTCGGAGCTCGCGAATATTTGAGAGAGACATCCTGAGATTTTACCAGGAGAGGGGATTACAGATACCTGAGACTCTCACAGCTCAGGGCGAACCTCTTCCATGCCATTTTGAGGTTTCAACGAACGCGATTTGGGGTGAAAAATACCAGTGCAACGCTTTTCTAGAGCAAGGATTCAATCAGCTGGGGCGCACCTGGCTTGAAATTTATGAAACTGAGCGAGGCCTTCTCATCGAGAACGCCCAGACAAAGCCATACATTATGGATTCACCCCACAGGAGATTCTACAACAGAGTGCTCGACAGCTTCATAGGAGAGCGCGTCTGCCTTGATCTTTTAAAGTGCGTGGCAGAAGACCGCGACCTATTTATCCTCGCCCCCCACGAAGTGAGGAAGATGTTCGGGAAAAAGTCATACTATGGTTTGTGGAATTCCAATTTTTGGAAGCACGTAAGAGGTGAGCACCCTGACGAATTCACAGGATTGCTCGCCCGCGCCCTCTACGAGGACCCAGGCCAAGACCAGAGCATGCTAACGGGTTATGCGCTACTAACCGGGGAGGAGATTGCGGCTGCGCATGCTATTAGGGATGCGTCAGGCTATTCCCCAGGGGGAAGACTCCTCTCCAGAGTGCAGGATGAATTCTTAGGCACACTCACAGCCAAAAAACCGTTGGGTGTCCGCCGCTCACGCAGATACTACAGAGAGATTCCGATGCAGCACGGATTCAAACCAGAATACCATGTAGACTTCGGCGGAAATCAAACCTTCGACGTACTACACTACAATCCAGCCGAAGACCCCAACCAGACCACCCAAGGATTCAGAAGACTGTTGCACACACTAAAATATTAATATATTCTCTCTCCCGCCTATCGCGACCATGAAGCTTATTGAGTGATACTTAGAGTTAAACGCTTTTTTTAGGGATTAGTTTGTAAGGCGGCCTATCCCTCTCTTTTTCATATTCTATCTCCACTAGATTTCCCGCGCGAGCCAGGTCGAGCAATTGGTCAAGACCTGTGAGATTACCCTCAAGGTTGACACCCGCCCCGGATTTATTAGGTGGGTAATAAAGCGCACTCATATCACCAGAGCCTATTGCATTAATGTGTCTCACACTTCTTACCGTCGCCTTCCTCTCTTCGGGGGGAGGATCATCGATAAGTACATTCATCCAGAGGATTACGCGAGAGTTCTCAATTAACCCTTTCTCTTGCAGTTGTTCAACCGCAGTCTCCTGACCTTCGGGTACAAAGACGATTTCAAAAGGATGCCCAATTCTTTCAGCCTGCTCGACGAAGGATATCGTTTCCTCGGGTGTGGATGAGAAGTCTAGCATGTGTGATAAATATTTCGTGCAAAAGCATCCGCTAAACGTATCGACGAAACCCATTCTGATCCCCCCCTGGTGTCCCGGACAAAGGATTCTCAAATTAAAGCAGTCTATCCCCTCGCCCGCGCACTTGTACTTCCAGAAGGGATGACCAGGGCGTGAATACTCTTCCTGGATTTTATCATCGGCCTTAATTCTCCTGTCAACGTATCTTGAAAGCGCGCCAAGATCGTCAACACTCATACGGCCTCCGTCCACAAGAGACCTACCAGTTACAACCTCCCGCTGAAGCACCTCATGCGCTTTCGCTAGAACCTCAGCCCTCCGTGCAATCTCCTCTGAAACTCTCTGCAAGCGAGACTCCTCCCGCTTATCAGAACCTCCCTGCGCATTCTGGGAAACACGAGGCATATTAATTTTTATACTAGATGAAGAAAAACGTTAATTACCGCGTATTAAACGCTTAAATGCCCGTTTTTCTAATTTATTAGTGGTATGGATTACGTCAAGCTTGTGATTTTTCTGGGTGTTCTTTTAATGTTGTTTGGAGTTTCAAAGATGGGGCTCGATTATTTTGTCAATGCGACTTCCACGACTTCAACATCCACGACAACTACTTCAACGACTACTACTAGCTCGACTACGACTTCTACAACCACGACCACCACTTCAACTTCAACGACTTCCTTTAGGGTAATCTATTCTACGACGCTTTGGGGTGACTGCTATGACGGCCTTAGAAATCAGAATGAATTGGGAATTGATTGTGGTGGCGAATGCAAGCCTTGTGAAGTGAGATGTACCGAGGATTCTGATTGCGGTAAACCCCACGAAGACGAGACAGTCTGCATAAACAACAGCATATACAGGCCTTACATAGCATACACTTGCACGTCACCGTGGATGGTGAATGCCTCATGCAATTTGAACAAGAGATTCATCTTTGTAGACAGGTGTAATTCCCAAGAAATTTGTGTTAAGACAAACTTCTGCCCTGGAGACCATTGTGTCGAAGCAAGATGTTTAATTTGGCCTTACGAGGCATGCAAGTGGATTAAATGCTAGGAAGACATGATAGCGATCAAACCATCGAAAAAACAGGGATTCGGATACGTTCTAATCATAACAATCATACTGCTGCTTTTATACTTCAATAGACAAGTCATAGAAAGCCCGACAAACTTAAGCATCGGACTTCTCGCCTTAATCCTCGTATACTTTTCGGGAATACTGGCATTTTTTGTGGGCATCCTATTCTCAGTCTATACCGGTTTAGTAAGCCTGCCCGTCATCTCCGCAATCTACGCGTTCATAGCCTACTCCCTAGCAAGGATTCACTACATGATAGCGACTTTTGTCGTGAAAAAATTCCTGAAAAGAACAAAATGGTATAGGGAAACCAAAATCAAGATAAAAAATTCTTGGTGGTACAAGCTTTTCCAAAAAAACTTCAACAGGATAACCCGGAGGCTAGGACTTGCCGAACCCCACATGTACAGGGTTTATGAAGTAGTCGACTGTAAATCATGCGAAAGGAAAATCCCAAAAGAATCCAAGTATTGTCCAATATGCGGGAAAACACAAACCTAAAGTTTCTCACCAAGCATTATGCTAATCCCGTCAGACGTAATACGATAAGGAGTCATCTCAGTCACGTGACCACAACTTCTAATCTTGACAATCTCAAGCGCCCTCCTCCTAAGCTGACCCCTACGAATAGTGTAAAGGGACACCACACCATCAACCAAGAATTCCTCAACATCCAAAGTAGAACAAGAATCAATTTCCCTCGCCTTCTCATAAGTAATAATATTAGCTGAATTATGCTCATTCAAAGCATCAATCAAAAGCTTCATGCAAACCCGGTAGCCATCCTTGTCAGTGAAAGCAGAATACAGGGCGGAAATCGAATCTATAACAATCCTATCAGGACTGAAAGGCAACTCAATCCCCCTCGAATCAATCAAAGAAATCTCGGGATGTGAAGGAAGAATCTCCGACAAAGAAATAGAATCCTTCTTACGATATTCCATAAGAGCAAGCTCAATATCTTTGACCAGTTCGTAAGCATCAAGTTTTTGAAGGTAAAAGTTCCCTTTTTTTTCGAGTGCTGCAATATCCCAGCCAAAATTCTTCTTCATGTGATGCCGGATTTTTTCAGCCTCCTCCTCCAAAGTAAAATAGATAACCTTCTCCCCTGCTAAGGCGGCATTATAGACAGACTGTAATGCAAAGATGGTCTTACCACAACCGCACCCCCCAGCGATAAGAGTCGTAGTCCCACGCTCCAATCCCCCGTCGTCTACGAGCTCGTCGAAATGCGAGACCCTGACAGGTAATGTTAAGTTTTTGTCACCCATCGTATGCATATACTAGATTAGTTTTGAGATATATAAAACCCCATCAATAGATTAATGGTATGAACTTACTGGAAAACATTTCTACAAGTGTTAAGGCAAGCTTTGAGGAAAAGAGCAAGGACTTTGAGTATAGGAGGGCTTTGAATACTAAGTTCGCAAGGGCAGTTGAGAGGCCGTGTATTTCCTTTCCAGAGAGGGACTGGCAGAATACGTTGATTGCTGAAGTGAAATTGAATTCTCCGTCAAAGGGTAGGCTTGCAAAGGAGGATGAGTTGCCTTCTGACATAGCTTCCATTTACGTTGAAGGGGGGGCGCAAGCGATTTCAGTTCTGACGGAACCCCTCTTCTTTGAGGGGAATCTGGAGTATTTAGAGGAGATTAGGCTCAGAGTCAAGTCTGTTCCACTTCTTATGAAGGATTTTGTCTTTGACAAGTTCCAGATTAAGGAGGGTAGGGCATATGGTGCTGACGGGATTTTGTTGATTGTGCATCTCGTGGGAGACGAGCTTTCGGATTTGATTGAGTATGCTGATTCTCTTGGAATGTGGGCTTTAGTTGAAACTCATTCGAAAGATGAGGTTGAAGCTGCGATTTCGGCTGGAGCCAAAATTATCGGCGTGAACAACAGGGATTTGGAAACTCTTGAAGTGGATTTAGACGCATCAGTTAATCTTTGCAAGCATATTCCAGACAATCTGGTTTTTGTTGTTGAGTCTGGGATAACTTATCCGGAAGACATAAGGTATTTGAAGGATGAGTGTGTGAGAAAGCCGGACGCTTATTTAGTCGGGACTTCACTTATGATGTCTGAGGACAAGAAGGAGAAGCTTAAAGAACTTATCGAAGCGTGAATACCATGGATTATGAATTGATTATTGTTGGGGGAGGGCCTGCCGGCTTGTGTGCCGGAATTTATGCCGTGCGAAGGGAAATTAAGACGCTGATTATCGAAAAAGGAGTGGTGGGGGGGCAAATCCTTCTCGCCCCGGAGATCGGCAATTACCCTGGTTTTCCAAGTGTTAGCGGAACCAAACTCGCCAAGAGTATGGAAGATCATGCGAAGGGAGTTGGCGTTAAATTTGAACTCGGAGAAGTCTTGCGGATCGGGGTTGATGTGGGTGTTAAGAAAGTTACAACATCCAATAGAACTTATGAGTGCAATGCATTGATTATCTCAACGGGCGCAATACACCGCCCCTTAAACGTCGCCGGAGAAAAGGATTTTCTAGGTAAAGGTGTCTCATATTGTGCGACCTGTGACGGACCGCTTTTCAAGGGTAAGAAAGTCGCAGTAATCGGGGGTGGAAACCATGCTTGCGAGGACGCGGCATACCTTGCAGACATTGCAGAAAAAGTCTTCCTAATACATAGAAGAGACTCTTTCAGGGCTGAAGAGTGCCGCTTAGAGCACGCTAAGAGTAAGGGGGTGGAATTCATCACCGGCACAGTCGTGGAAGAATTTCAGGGTAATGTTTTACTCGAAAGAATAAGGCTTAAAAACGTAAAGTCGGGTGAAGAATCCGAACTTTCCGTAAACGGGGTTTTCGTATCCATTGGAGTCGTCCCCCTCTACGCTCTTGCAGAACAAATCGGCGTTTCAGTCGACGAGCGAGGCTACATCTTAGTGGATGAGAACCAGATGACTAATGTCGAGGGAGTTTACGCTTGCGGGGATGTTACGGGCGGTGTCCTTCAGGTTGCCACCGCAATTGGTGAAGGTTGTGTTGCGGCTCTTTCAGCGTATGAGTACATTAGGAAACCTTATTGGGGTAAAGTTGATTAATCATGGCATTAAGAAGGGTGTATGCCGCATTCGGGCTTTTGGTTTTATTCGGGATTTTATGTTCAGCCCAGACTCTTGGTTTGAAATCCCTTTGGACTACGACACTTAGGGGAAGTGTTGATTTCATCGGAGTTGATGGGAAAAACATCTTCACCTCGACGTCTGACGGGACGATCTACCTGGTGACCACAAATGGTAGGGTCAAGTGGAGTAAAACGTTTGACGGCAGGGTCACTGCAATTACCTTAAATTCAATTTACGCGGGAGTCGCCCTTGAGAATCGTGAGCTTATTTTGATGGATTTGAATGGTAACAGGATTTGGAATGTTTTAACTGAGAATTACATTGGTTTTGAGGATGCTTTACATCTTTCTGACGAGGGTTTTTATGCGGGGGATATGGCAGGTTTTGTATACTACTTTGATTTTGAGGGCAATCTAATTTCGAAAGTAAGTTCTGACGCTTACGTTGTTTCGGTTGATGAAGTAGGCAGTAACTTGGAGGTCATTTCTGATAAGGGGCTTTATTTCCTAGTTAATGGCACTTTAATTGAGAAGTTTTTCCTTAAGGATTACGTGAGAATTGCCGAGTCAAATGGGGATTACTCGATTCTAGCTTCCGGTGAGGGGGGTGTATTCCTATTTGACTATAAAGGTGAATTGATTTGGGAGAAGACGTTGGCCGAGACCGTTGGAGCGGTCTATCCGAGTTCGCAGGGGATGTGCGCAGGCACCAAAGAGGAGGGATTGCACGTCTTTGATTTTTTTGGTGACCGTAGATGGTATCAGCAGGTTGACGGTAGTATCACCAGGGTTTTCTTAAACGAGGATTATGTCTTAGCTTCAACCATAAGTAATCTGGTTTATGCCTTCAATTGGAGGGGGAGGCTTAGATGGGTGAATCATGAAGAGTATCCGATAACTTCATTCAATGCTTTAGGAAATGTGCTTTTGTACGGTAACAGCAGGGGTGAGTTGAAGTATTTTGTTTTGACTTCGAGGAGCAGGGTTCAACATTACATAGTATTTCTTATCATGGGATTGACGATTGCAGTCGGATTTTGGTGGCTTTTAAGAATCTGGCACATTAGTTAAGGGGGGATTTTAAATGATTGTGGGTGTTGTTGGAAAACCTAATGTTGGGAAATCGACTTTTTTTAAGGCCTTGACTTTGGCTGACGCTGAAATTGCGGCGTTCCCGTTTACGACGATTAAGGCTAACGTGGGAGTGGGGTACGTAAGAAGTCCATGTCCTGTAAGCGGCGAATCCTTTGAATGCAATCCTAAAAACGGGTTTTGTAGAAACAATGTCAGGTTCACTCCGATAAAATTGATCGACGTTGCAGGGCTTGTGCCTGGAGCCCACGAAGGAAAGGGTTTGGGAAACCAGTTTCTAGACGACTTACGCCAGGCAGACGCCTTAATTCATGTCGTAGACATTTCAGGGAAAACCAATGAAATGGGGGAGGCATGCGAAGACCACAACCCTTCCGAAGACATAAAGTTTCTGGAAGAGGAAGTGAATGCGTGGTTCGCTCAGGTTTTAAGGAAAAACTGGGAGAAAGTCTCCGGAAAAATAAAGTTTGAGGGGAAAAAACTCATAAAAGAGCTTGCACCGGTTCTTGCCGGACTTTCAATTAGTGAAAACCAGATCCACGATGCCTTAGCCGAACTTGACTTTCTGGACAAGAAGGAGTGGAGTGGTGATGAGCTGAAAGATTTTGCAGTAAGGCTTAGGGAGATTTCAAAGCCAATTCTCGTCGCCGCAAACAAGATTGACTTAGATTCCTCCCACTTTGAGGATCTTAAAGGCGACTTTGACTTGACCCCTGTTTGCGCTGAAGCCGAGCTTGCACTCCGTCAGGCGGAGAAGGCTGGTTTAATCGAGTATACTCCTGGAGAAGGTGATTTCAAGGTCTTGGGGGAGCTTGGTGAGAAACAGAGTAAGGCATTGGATTTTGTCAGGGAAAACGTTTTGTCTAAGTGGGATGGCACTGGAGTTCAGAAAGTGTTGGATAAGGTTGTGTTCGACGTCTTGAATCAAATCGTGGTGTATCCGGTGGAAAACGAGAACAAGATGTCCGACTCTAGGGGAAACATCTTGCCCGACAGCTACTTGGTGACTTCCGGGTCGACTGTCTTGGACTTGGCCTTTAAAGTACACACTGATTTCGGGGAGAAGTTCATTTCCGCAGTGGATGCAAAGACTAAGATGAAGGTTGGAAGAGACCACGTCCTTGCCGACGGGGATGTGATAAAGATTGTTTCTGGGAGATGAGCGAGGTAACGGTAGAAGCGGGATCGCGAATCCACCTGGGGTTGATAGATTTTGAAGGGAGTTTAGGAAGACTTTACGGGGGCCTTGGAGTATACCTGGAAAAACCGAGTCTTAAGATTCTACTCTCGAAAAGTGATGACGTCTCAGTCGCAGGTTCGGGAAGGCATTCATTCAAGGGAGTCGCAACAAAATTTCTTGAACAACACAGAATCTCAGGGGGCGTGGAAATAACGGTTTTAGAAGATATTTCCGCCCACTTCGGCCTTGGATCAGGAACCCAGACCGCACTAACAGTGTGCGAGGGATTGAGCAGATTATACGACGTAAAAACAACGGTCGAGGAAAACGCGCTCCACCACGGCCGAGGCAGGATTTCAGCTGTTGGGACGCATCTTTTCAAGCACGGGGGCTTCGTCCTCGAAGCAGGACACAAAAAAGAATCTAAAACCTTACCCCCTCTTCTCGCACGATACGATTTCCCTGAAAAGTGGGGTTTCATCATCATAATACCAGCTGAATCCAAAGGCCTGTCAGGAACAGTGGAATCAAAGGCCTTGAAAAAAACCAAGGGGAAAAAGACCAACGCACAGGAGATATCACACACAATACTCATGGAAATGCTCCCCGCACTCGTAGAAGAAGACTTGGAATCATTCGGACGGGCAATCTCACAAGTAGACAAGATAACTGGAAAATACTTCAGCATCATTCAGGGCGGGGAATACAGGGGTAGAAAGACACTCAAGATAAAGGAATACTTGAAGAAGGAGGGTGTTAACGGATTCGGCCAAAGTTCCTGGGGTCCCGCAGTATACGGCCTCACAACGTTTGATGAAGGACAATCTTTAGTCGAAAAAACAAAAAATTTCCTCAGCAAAGAGAACATTAATGCAGACGTGTTCTACTCAAAGCCTAGAAACCGTGGGGCAATAGTTTGCGGTTGATTTTTATTTTAGAAATCATTGTTTTTTACTTCGTCTTTTAAGATGGTTGATTTAAAGCCTTTTTCGGGTGTACGATACAATCAAAAGCTTGCCGGAGACTTGGCAGGAGTAGTCTCCCCACCACACGACGTGATCGGGAAGGAAGAGCAAAACAATCTTTATGACAGCTCACCCTACAATATCGTGCGTTTAATCCTGGGTAAAAGCCTTCCAGGTGATGGTGAAGATTCAAACCAATACACGAGGGCTTCAGAACTTTTAGCGGAGTGGATAGACGAAGGCATACTAGTCCGAGACCGTGAACCCGCCATCTACGCTTACGAGCAGGAATTCAGTTTAGACAATGGTGTACGGAAAAAACAGCTTGGCTTTATCGGTCTTGTGCGACTTGAGCCTTTTGAAAAGGGTGTGATTCTCCCGCACGAGAGGATTATTTCGAAGATGAAGGAGGACCGCTTAAACCTTATGAAGGAGTGCCACGCCAACATGAGTTTGATAATCACCGCATACTCCGACAAGGAGGGTGTGACTTCCAAATTGCTCTCGGAAGGCGCGGCCAACGAACCCGAAATCGAGGTTTCATTCGATGGAGTAGTCCACAGGATTTGGATGATAAGCGACCCTCACGTTCTCAAGACTTTCCGGGAATTCTTTGCCGATAAAAAATTATACATCGCAGACGGCCACCACAGGTACACCACAGCACTCGAATACCATAAAAAATTCGACGGGACCGAGAAGAGCGCCTACATGATGATGTTCATGCTCAATATGGAAGATGATGGTGTTACGATTCTTCCAGCCCACAGGGTGCTTAAGGCGATTGACGGTTTTGACGCTGAAAAGTTGAAGGAAAAACTTTCACAATACTTTGAAGTCCAAGTCTATCCAAGAGATGATTTGGAGACGTTTTTCAAGGACTTGGATGCAGGTAGTAAAGACAATTTTTTCGGAATGTACTCTAGAAACGGCAGCATGTATCTTTTAAAGCTTAAGGACCAGTCCGTCATGGACTCCTTCGGCGACGAACTCCCCGCAGTCTGGCGGAAGATGGACGTCATCATACTACACTCGCTCATCTTAAACAAAATTTTGGGTTTGGATTGGAATGAGTATGCCCAACGAGAAGACCTTATTTTCATAAAGGAAAGGCAGAAAGCACTGGATCTCGTCGACTCCCATAAGTTCCAGGTCGCATTCTTCCTAAACCCAACCCGAATGCAGCAAGTCAAGGAAGCCGCAAAACAAGGAGAACGCATGCCCCAAAAATCAACATACTTCTACCCGAAACCACTCTCAGGACTAGTAATACACACATTCGACTAAGAATATTAATTCGTCTAATTGTTGTTAGTTGTATTCAGCACACATTCACTCCCTGACTTTCGAAACCCCTAGCAGTAACTTCACGAGAAAGCCGAACATATCAATATGATTATTTAATTATCTAAGGGAATAATTTAAATGAATACAAGATGAAAATTAAGTTTATTTCTGGATTGTGTTTGATTTCTGTATTGGTTCTTGCCGGATGTATTTCGAATCAAAATTCAGTAACATCTAAACAAACAGAGAAGAATAGTGTTGTGAAAGAAAGTTCTACTACTTCCACCATCGACACAGGAGTTGATGTTTTTCAAGATGGATATCATGTCAAACGAGAATTCTTTGATAGCCTTGGAATTGAGACGATAGAGTTAAAATATGAGGATCTGTCTCGTTTATTCAGGACTCCAACTTACCGTACTACACATATAGGGCCAATGAAAAAAACAGAAATTTCTGATTTTGACTTTTTCATCGATATTATGGAATATAAAAGTGTTGATGAAGCTTCTAAAGAATTTAGAACAAAAACAAAAAGTAAAAAGAGTTATTCTACCATGCACCCAGGAGAGTCGGATAACATTAAATCTGCTGAACAATTTCCTGATGGAGAGAAAGCATATTGGATGATAGAAGGGAATAAAGGTGGTGGTAGGATTGATAGCCTTTTGTTTGTGCTCCAAGACAATATCCAAATAAAAGTAACTTGCGTAGAACCATGCGACTACAAAAAAATAGGGGAAATGACTAAAAGACTCACCGAAGCAATAAAATAAATATTTTGTCGGCCTCTCTTAATCCTACATCTTTTCCGTCTTGTACTTGCATTTCTCGTGGAGGGGGCATTCAGTGCATTCCGGCCTTACCTTACAGTGTCTTTTCGCATGTTCGACTATGAGTGCGTGGTATTCATTGTATAGTGAGACTTGTCGAGGAAGATTTTCTTCGAAGTATTTTTTCACTTCATCGTAGGACTCATCCCCATTGAGAAATCCAAGCCTTGAAAAAAACCTTTTTGTATACGTATCTACGACAAAGCTTGGTTTCTTCGCGGCATAAAGGATTATCGAGTCCGCTGTCTCAGGCCCCACACCCCAGATTGATAGAAGCATTAAGCGAAGCTCACCAACAGGTAGTTCCAGCAAGGCTTCTATGTCACCATCAAATTCCTTGTTCACAAATTCCGCGAAACACTTAAGTTTCTCGGCCTTAACGTTATGGTAAAGCGATGATTTTATTAGATTTGAAAGCAGGGGTTTTGGAGTTCGCTTCAACGCGTCAAGAGTTACAATACCAGCACCCTGAAGCCTTGCAATCGCCTTCTCAACGTTCTTCCAGGAAGTCGACTGCGTTAAAATCGCCCCGACTGCGACTTCGAGTTTATCGCCAGGGGATTCAGGCACCTTATAGTCTCCGGGATGATAACCTCCTTCATGAAACTTTCCCTCACACGCTTTTGAAGTGATGGGCCACCACCCCTGAAATCCATACGCCTTAAAAAGAGCGTCATAAACCCTTAACAGACCTTCCCTTGTGGCGTCCATCAAACTTTTTTTCCAAAGACTTTAAGAAAGAGGGTTCATAGCGGTCTAAAAGCTCCTCCTCTTTTATGAATTCAAGCGATTTAATGTGGTCTCCCTTAAGGAGTATGACGTCCCGGGGATTGCGCATTGATTTTTTAAGCAGCTCTGACGCTTTTTCCCCGGAGAGCATTCGCGGGAAGAATACGTAGTCGGCTCCGAGATCATACAGTTGGAGTGCTTGGTCGAGTGTTTCCACTGTGACAAAGACGAGTGCGTGTGGATTCAGCTTTTTTGTCTCCTCGATTAGGAGCATGCTGTCTTCCTCGTTCGCAACAGTTGAGATGACGACGTCGGCCCTATCCAACCTAATCCGCTTTAAAATCTCCACGTCGCCAACATCCCCGTAGACTGCGTGAATGCCCTGGTCTAAAAGAGACTTGATTATCTCGGGGTTAAAGTCGACAACCAAAAAACGCTCACCCAATTCAAGGAGTGTTTTAATGACGTTGTATCCCATCCTGTGAGCCCCGATAACAATTATGTGCTCGTTTGAAGGGCAGGAATTAGACTCGAATACCTTAGCCTTCCTGCGTCCGAACTTTTCAAACAATATGAGAAACTGGTTCAACATAACGTAGAGCTGGTTGTCGAATTTGATGAGATATGAGGTCACAGTGATTGTTATCAATGCAAGGATTGCTGTCATCGAGAATACTTCAGGGGAGATGTGACCCAACCTCAATCCCGTTAAGGCAATGATCATTGAAAACTCGCTTATTTGAGCGAGACTTATGGAAGTTAGAAACGCGGGCCTGCTTGAGTATCCGAAAGTCGAGATGTTGTAGATCATAAGAAGGGGCTTGACCACAAGGATTAGAAAAGTTAGGACAAGAAGAGGCATCAGGAAAGCTGAGACATTCGTAACCATTATCTCCATCCCTAAGGAGACGAAGAACAAGGTCGCGAAAAAATCCCTTAAGGAGTGGATTCGGCTTATAATCTCAAGGTTGTACGGAAACGTTGCGACGGCCACACCAGCTATAAAAGCCCCTATAGCCACTGAAAAACCGGATATGTAGGCAAGCCATGAAAATAAGAAGCATATCGACAAGGCCGTTAAAAACAAGAGCTCCTGTGATTTCGCCACAAACTTGAAAACCGGGGGAAGAATGAACCTTGACAAAAGAATCGCTATGGAGAATAGACCGACGCCTTCAAGAAGGGAGACTAAAGCCGTCTCCAAGTTCATCACGCCCGGGACTGACAGAATGGACAATACGAGTATTGCAATAACGTCTTCGGTTAAAAGTATCCCCAAAACCATCCTACCGTGAAGTGTGTCCAACTCCCCCTTGTCGGATAAAAGCTTGATCACCACCATGGTGGATGAAAACGAGACTACAAGACCCAGGTAGATCGCCTCAACAGTGGGAAAACCGAAAAAACCCGCCACATTAAAGGCCAAGAAGAATAGGAACACACTCTTGACAATAGCGGTAACGGTCGAGACCATTCCAATATCCTTAAGACGTCTCAAATCAAGCTCTAAACCCACAATAAACAATAGAAAAGCGATACCAAACTCTGAAAGAATCTCTATAACACCCCGCTCCTCAATAAGGCCGAAGCCAATCGGGCCTAAAAGTATTCCAGCAGCCATATAAGCCAAAACAAGAGGCTGCTTGAATATCCGGGCAACGTAGGCAAGACACGTAGCCGCAACAATTATCAAGCCGATATCCCAGAAAAGGGTGAAGTCAACCATATTAATTATTATCCAAATCTTTTATATCACTTCTAGAGAGAAACAAAATATTTGGTTCACCCTGCTCTTTTAAAAAACCATACCAGTATACTACAGCCCCTGATCCGAACAATTTAACGTAATGGCGCAACTGCTTTTTGAAATCATTTTTAAACTCCTTATAATCCCCGAAAGTCGCCTTAGACTCAACCCAACAAACATCCTTCCCCTTAAATGTTACTGGTTCGTCCAAAAGGAAATCAGGAGTCTTAGTATGATTCTCCCTCCTACAATCCTCCTCTGTCATAAAGGAAATGCTTTGAGAACTAAGCCAGTCAGAAATCTTCTGCTCGATATCCCGCCCCCTCTTAAGCTGTTCGAAAGCGCCCTTGGGTGAATACACAAGATCGTTTTCCACAGCCGCGGAAATCTCTTTTTTAAGCCTCTTATCCTTTATCGAATTCGGACTCTTCAGATAAGTTCTGAACATGTTTCGTGAAACTCCGTTTTCAACGAGAATAATCGAGGCAACCATCACCGGTGGAAACCCGACACCTCTTGAAATCTTTAAAAAAGAATCCCCATGATCCCACGCCCTACGAAATTTTTTAGCGTCCTTTTTCATAACCCCGTGCTTCCTAGTAGTCTCTCGGATGATCTTCTGGGTTAAAAGAACCCTTAGGGTAGGCTTAGAAATACCATAACGGAGGCTTAAAGACTCAACAGATTTCAAATCCTCAAGCTTGGGGTAAATCGACTCGTAAGTTTCCCGGTCCATCAGATAAAGTATTTAAACGGAGCCTTTAATTAAGCTATAACCCATCGGGAAGCATCTCCCCCACACTCAAAAAGCATCCCGCCACCAAATTTAAGAGAAAACAGGGTAAACGATAGTTTTATATAAAAAGGTCCCTATATTAAGGAGGTAAAATGGACGAAAAAGAGGTTAAGATTAAGGCTAAAGTTGAAAACATCGTGTCTTCGATAACTATCGACAGGCACATAGACTTGGAGAAGTTTGCAAACACGGTTACGGGCATCGAAAACCCGTCCCGATTCCCGGGCGTGATATTCCGCGTCCGAGAACCAAAGCTTGCAATGCTAATCTTTCGGACTGGAAAAGTAATCTGCTCTGGAGCACGCTCTAAAAAGGATATTGCGGCTGCAGTTCAAAAGCTGATTGAAAAACTTAAGGAGGGTAAGATAAGGCTTAAGGCCAAGCCTATCGTCGAAATCCAAAACATTGTGGCGAGCGCGTCCCTCGGCTTTAAAGTAAATTTAGACACCCTGGCTACAGAATGCTGGAACACTGAGTACGAGCCTGAACAGTTTCCGGGCTTAGTCTTCAGATTAGACGAGCCGAAGACTGTGATGCTCATCTTCAGAAGCGGCAAAATCATCATTACGGGTGCGAAAACTCCCGGCAACGCGAACACTGCGGCCGAGAAGACCCGGGAGATGGTGAAAAGCTACAACGCCATAATCGAGTAACTTGGGGAAAAAAGAAAAATGTGAGGACTGGTGTTTAGTCCTCGGCTAGGTCCATTATCGTCTTTAACGCTACGACTAGTGCGGCGAAGGCCACGAACACTGTTATGTTTACCAGGGAGTCTGCTAGAAGCTTTGCGGTCGGCCCTATGCCTGCGATTATCCCTGCTGTTCCTCCGGCGAGCATCAAGGTCATGGATGCTACCAAAAACTTCGTGGTCTCTTTCTTGTTCACGTTCAAAAGGCCCACGACTACTCCCAAGACTGCCAGAAGCAATACTGCAAGCCCGGGGTTTAATCGGCCTAATGCCGCGAGCACCGCCACTACAACTCCCAGTAGGAAGGCGTAGTTGCCTGTCTTATCTGCCATAGAAATCACCTCAATTTTTTTAAAAAAGGATATGCTGTTAGAAGATTAGATTAATGTATTAAATGCTGTTTTTCAGAGTTTTTCCGCGTATTGTCGGGCTGCTTTGCGGAAGTCGGAGGCATTGTATATGCCCCTCCCGATTATGGCGTGCCATCTGTCTCCTGCGGCTTTCGCTGCATCGGAGATGTTGCCGCCTTGGGCTATGAATCCGGGAGCGTAGAATACTGGTTTTACTCCCTCTTTCTCAACAGTTTCCTTTATCTTCGCGATTACGTCGGGTTTGTTCCCGGGGACTACGAAATCCCGAATCCCTACCTTTGCGGCGAGCTCAAACATTTCGAAAACTCCTTCGTCGGCCAAGTATCCGCCGTCGCTTCGAACGTATTTTTCATGGGTCATGTACCCCCCGACAATAACGGCAAGTCCCACATCCCTGCAAGCGTTAATCCACGCCTTCTCGGTTTCCGGGCCCGCCTGCGGGAAGAGGATGACGGCGTCTACGCCAGCGGTTTTCATGACTTCGGCGAAGTTTTTCCCGGTATCGGGTATGTCTGTCGCAGCCTTCTGATGGTCGTATATTATTGGCTTGTCGGTGAATTTCCGGGCCGTCTCAACCACCTTAGGAAGGCCATGTTTCAAGCCCAGCTGAAAGCCCACTTTGTAAGCTCCAACCCCCTCAATCCCATAAGTCTCCTCGACGATCTTTTCAAAGATGGGAAGAGGCACGTCACACGCGGGTATAATGCTTTTTTTCAGGGGGATTATGTCTTTCATAGCAGCTTTATTTTCGAGGCCCCATATTTTTTGAATTCCTCCTCTATTGCGCGCCCCACGTCTTTTCCGGGAGCAAGCTGGGCGTAGGCTTTGGGGAGAATGTCGAGGGCATTGCTTAAGGCAAGGTATTTGACCCCCTTTCCTTTTAATGCTTCTTCCACTGTTTTACCGTCGTCTCGAACTTCCATCCTGTTGGATAATCCCAGGGCCACCATTATTTCGACTTCAGACTCCGCAAGCGTGTCGACTGTCTGAAGAAGGGATCCTCCAGTAGTGGTCACATCCTCTATCACAATAGTCTTTTCGCATGGTGCTCCAAGGTATAACCTGTCTTCCACTTTGCCGTGCAGCTTAGGCTTTCCCCGCCCCATGGGGAGTGTGTGGCTTCCAGGCCCGTATTCTGGATGAGACTTCGCCCACTTGTATTGCGTGACGATCGCAACTTTAGTCGCTCCTTCGGGAACGCCGTAAAAGCAGTCTGGGGAAAAACCTCGGTCCTGAGTGTAGGAGATTATGAAGTCTGCGAGCTTTTCAGTCAAGAATGCGTCTTGAGTGACGGTTCTAAAGTTTATGTAGAAGTGGCTTGTTCGTCCTGACTTTAGGGTTATCGGTTCTTTGAAGAAGCCGATGACTTTGTTTTCCAGGATGAATTGGTTGTATTCGTCTTGGCTGAATGACATTTTCTGTTATGTATGATTTTTTTCATTTTTATATGATAATTCACAATATTTAGTATATACTGAATATTCGGAATATGGCGAATGAACTTTTTGAACTTAAAGAAGAGATAATTGAAGACTTCATGAGGGGGTGGACTCTCTCAGGATGCAATCCCACAATCCTTCGGATATACTTCACACTTTTTCTATCCGACAATCCAATGGGCCTGTCTGAAATATCCAAGGAGACTGGATACAGCAAGTCAACTGTGTGCACGAGCATGGAGGTTGTGGAACGGCTCTTCGACATCCATAAATTCAAAAGACCAGGGTCAAAGAAAATCTTTTGGAAGTGCACCTACGACCCTGAAAAAATGTTTAAAAAACAGTTAGAACTTGGTGAAAAAATCCTTGCCATGCAACTTGAAGCACTAAACAAAACCGAGAAGCGACTTAAAGAAGTGGATGGAGGCCAGAAATACTTGAAAAACATCGGGAAATTCAAAAAACACTTTGAAAACCACAATAAAATGTATGAATTCATAAGAGAGAAACACAAAGATATACTAGATTAAAATGAGTAAAAAAGATATTATACCGCTCGGACTCGTACTCGCAATGTTTGCAATCGGATTCCTCGTACAAAACGAAGTCCCTGAAGTCATGGTAACCCACTGGAATGCTCAAGGCCAAGCCGACGGGTACGGAGGAAAATTTATCGGACTGTACCTTATACCCATCATGACTCTTCTCATCCTCGGATTCTTTCACGCAATCCCGAAAATTGAGGTCCTGGATTTTCGGAAAAACATCCTCGACTTTGAAAAACACTTCTATGGCCTGCGCCTAACACTTACAGCATTCATGCTCATCGTTTACGTTACGACCATAAGCATAAACTTAGGCTACGACATCCCAATAAACAAGATTATCATGCCCGCAGTCGGCGCGCTAATATTTTATATGGGATACATCATGCAATTCGTCAAGCGAAACTTTTGGATTGGAGTGCGAACCCCATGGACCATTACAAGCGACAAAGTATGGGATAAAACCCACATCTTAGCGAGCAAACTGTTCAGAATCATGGGAGCGCTTTTCATAATCGCAAGCCTTACCACAGAGAAAGTTGTGGGGATTTTAATAGCTTTCATCTTGGTAACCACCATGTTTATAATAATTTATTCGTATTGGATATATCGCCGAGAAGTCGAAGGTGGAAAAGATGGTTAAGAAGGTGAAAAGGAAGGAGGATCCTGTCATAGAGCTTAAGGACGTTTGGAAGATCTATAAGATGGGGTTGGTGGAAGTGCCCGCAGTCCAGGGACTAAATCTTAAGATTTACCCCCACGAATTCTTAGCCATCATGGGTCCTTCGGGAAGCGGCAAGTCGACGACCATGAACATGGTAGGCTGCCTCGACGTACCCACGAAAGGACAAATCTTTTTAAACGGCCAAGACATCTCGACACTCCATGAAAGCGACCTCGCCCACATCCGGGGGAGAACGATAGGATTCGTATTCCAACAGTTCAACCTCATGCCCTCGCTCACCGCCCTTGAAAACATCATGCTTCCCATGACATTTCAGAGAGTTCTCCCACTGGATCGGGAGAAACGCGGGAGGAAAGTCTTAACTATGGTGGGGCTTGAAGATAGAATGCACCACAAGCCGGCGGAACTTTCCGGGGGACAGCAACAGAGAGTGGCAATAGCAAGATCGCTTGCAAACGACCCGGACGTAATCCTCGCCGACGAGCCCACAGGAAACTTGGACACAAACACAGGACACGAAATAATTGACATGCTCTACAACCTCAACAAGGAGGGGAAGACCGTAATCATGGTAACACACGACAAGGACATCGCAGACCGTGCGAAACGAACCGTGCAACTTAAAGACGGAAAGATAGTTGATGGAGGTAACTAAAAAAAATGAAAAAACTTTTTGCACCAATTGTATTGCTTGCGCTCATAGGGAGTGCTTGCGCCGAAATAAAAATCGATTCTCTGGCCTTGGACCCGCAGATGATCGAGGCGGGAGATGAAGTAGACGTTTACGTGAAATTCCACCAGGCAACATTAAAGAGGGACGTTTTCACCAAAGACGGAGTATTAGCTGCTGAACAGGAGGATAAGAACGTCTTCTACAAAACCAAGCTTATTCCAACAAGCGATCTCGCCAGCAAATACATAACCCTCATTGAAGGGGAGAAAAACGTGGGCCACCTGTTCATTGGAGAATCATGGAATAGCCCCTTCAAAGTAAAAGTTAGTGAAGGAGCACCCGCCGCAAACTATAAAATGCAATTCCAGATCATAAAGACGGACCCGGAAGGTGTGGAAAAAGGCATTGACAGGCTCTACGACTTCACCATCCCGGTTAAGGGAATAGTCGTTTTTGACGTATCGTCTACGGACGATCTTCGCATCGGCTCTGAAGGCACCATCAAGCTCTCAGTTAGAAACGTGGGTGGAGGAACCGCAAGGCACGTCACAGTAAAGTTAGGTGAGCTGGATTCCCTCACAGTCTTGGATGCCGCTGAAAGGCATCTGGATTCTTTTGAAGGAAAGGAGGAGAAGACTGTGACCTACAAGATTTCCGTTGACAGCACTGCGACAGTCACCGCGAAGAAAATACCGCTTTTCATCGGATACTTAACCGACAATGGACTGCCAGTGCTCATAAACAAGACGATTGGAGTCCAGATCACCGGCGAACCATCAATCGAAGTAACCCTTGATGAAGCCGAAGAACTCGTTGGGGGAATGGAAGGCACTGTCTCAATCCGAGTTATAAACAACGGATTCATCGACGCGAAATTTTTGGAGATGAGTCTTTCGGAAACACAGGATTACACAGTCGAATCCGCTGAGAGCACTTACCTTGGAAACCTTGCTTCAGACGACTTTGAAAGTGAGGAATTCATAATCAAGCCTTCAAAGAATACGGAAGGCGAGATACCGCTTACAGTAACAGTCGTATACAAGATGGCCAACAGCGACAAGCTGCTTTCAAAATCCTTCACCACGAAAGTTAAGGTCTTGTCCGAGTCAGAGTACAGGGAAAACGAGCAGTCGAACGGCTCTTCAAGCCAGGTTCAGGCAGCGCTACTTGCAATACCTGCAATAATAGTAGTGTACCTGGTGCTCTGGTTCGTCGTAAAGATTGTCGGAGCTATCACCAACTTGCTCAACAAAAAGATCTTTAAGCGAGGCGTATGATAGGAGACTACTTCAAGCTTGCGCTCATAAACCTCACACACCGCAGGCTGCGAAGCTGGCTGACGCTCATAGGGATATTCATAGGGATTACTGCAGTCGTAGCCTTGACTTCACTCGGGCAGGGACTGCAAGACACCATCAACCGCGAATTCGAAACCCTCGGCGCAAACCGCGTCATGATCCTTCCCGGCGGCGGCAGTGCCAGCGCAGCCTTCGCATCCATAGGAGGCTTTGCGGCAGTAAAGCTCACCGACAAGGACATTAAGGTGGTAAGAGATGTTCGGGGAGTAGACCTGGCTGGGGGAATGCTCCAGCTGACTGAGCGAGTAACCTTTGCCGGTGAAGACAAGTATGAGAACTTAATCTGTATTTCCACAGACCCCGACACCCTAGAATATTTGGAATCGCTCGACTTCTTCCTTATCGAGCAGGGCAGGATGCTTGAGAAAGGCGATACAAGGAAGGTTGTTGCAGGATACAGTTTGTGGAATGGCGACTCCTTCGAGAAACCCGTCAAGAGGGGGGACTGCGTTTACATCAAGGGCGAGTGCTTTGAAGTCGTGGGCCTGCACAAAAGAGCGGGGAATCCAGCCCACGACCAGAGGTTCACTGTTCCGAGGGAGGAGTGCTCCCACCTTCTAAATAAAAGCGTGGATGAGGTTACTGCTATAGCAGCCCTCGTTGAAGACGGGTTCGAACCTTCCGATGTCGCGGAATCCATCAAGGTGAAGCTTCGGAAGAGCAGGGGAGTCAAGGAGGGTGAGGAGGACTTTAACGTTCAGAGTGCAGAGCAGCTTATGAAGACGTTCACACAGATAATCGATGTCGTACAGACTGTTATCACCGGGATTGCTGCGATATCGCTGATCGTCGGGGCGATAGGAATTATGAACACAATGTATACGAGCGTTATCGAGCGTACCAAGCAGATTGGGGTTATGAAGGCTGTGGGTGCTACGAGGACTGACATCTCGGTTTTGTTTATGATAGAGGCCGGTCTTTTAGGTGCGACTGGAGGGATTATCGGGACTATCCTCGGATTGGGAATTGCTAAGGCTGTTGAATTCTACGCGGTAAACAACGGAATCCCCCAGCTTCAAGTGCACATGGGAATGGAGCTTATTTGCGGAGTCATCTTATTCTCCTTCATTATAGGAAGCCTTTCAGGTCTTCTGCCGGCACGCCAGGCGGCAAACCTTCAACCAGTGGAGGCGCTTAGGAAATGATAGACGATTACATTAGGATTTCGATTCGAAGCATCAGACACCAAGGTACCCGCAGCTGGCTTACCATGCTGGGTATTTTCATAGGGATTGCGACGATCGTGTCTCTCATCTCGCTCGGCCAGGGCATGGAGGACGCCATCAACCAGATGATGTCATCGGTCGGCGTCAACCTCATCTACGTCATGCCCGGAGCTGGCATTGAGAGTATGGGCTCTGGAAGCACGAAGCTTACGGGCGAGGATGTCGACTTGATCGAGAGCGTTCACGGCGTGAATCTTGCTGCGGGAATGACCAGCAAGGTTGCGAAGGTTGAAAGCCACGGTGAGAGCAAGTTCGGTTTCGTGTCGGGCCTTCCCACCGACAAAAGACAGAAGATTATTGAAGACATGGAAAGTATTCGTATCGCGGAAGGCAGGTTTTTCAAGGATGATGAGAAATATGGGGTCGGAGTCGGCTATAGGGTGGCCAACGGAGACTTCTTCTCAAAGCCGGTTACCATCGGCGACCGCGTAACCATAAACGAGAAGGTTTTCCGCGTTGTTGGGACTCTCGAGAAAATCGGCAGCAAAGACGACGACGAAGCATTCTACATTCCGCTTGAAACCAGCGAGGAACTCTTCAACGACTACGACAACTATATAGTCGTCATGGCACAGGTCAAAGACGGCTTTGACACGGCCGAAGTCGCGGAAAA
Source organism: Methanobacteriota archaeon (assembly GCA_043823295.1). Taxonomy (GTDB): domain Archaea; phylum Altiarchaeota; class Altiarchaeia; order IMC4; family SCGC-AAA252-I15; genus SCGC-AAA252-I15. The sequence continues at coordinate 45,131 of JBDRAY010000057.1, forward strand.
CATAAAGAAAAAGCTTCGAAAAGACAGGGGTTTGAATGAGGGGGAAGAGGATTTCAACGTCCAAACCGTCGAAACGATGACGGAATCCTTCGGCATCATCTTGAATGTCGTCAACCTAGTGTTTCTCGGCATTGCAGGCATATCGCTTTTCGTAGGCGGAATCGGCATCATGAATACCATGTACACGAGCGTTCTTCAGCGTACGCGGGAGATTGGGATTATGAAGGCTGTGGGTGCGAGAAACGGCGACATCATGGGCCTGTTCATCGTTGAATCGGGAGTGATTGGTATTGCGGGAGGCATCGTCGGCGTAATCATAGGGTTGGGACTTAGCAAGACCGTTGAATTCATCGCAGTCAACAACCTCTATTTAGACGTTATGAAAGCTCACGTATCTTGGCAACTCATCGTGGGAGCCCTCGCATTCAGCTTTATAGTAGGCTGTATTTCAGGAACGCTTCCTGCAAGACAGGCTGCGAAACTGAGACCCGTCGAAGCCTTAAGATACGAATAATGTCTTTTTATTTGCCTCATCCCATTCTTTAAACACTATGAGCAGGACTCACTGGATTATCTTGGGGCTGGTGTCAATTGGGCTTTTAGCGTACATGATGAAGCCGTTTACTGACGTGCTACTTTTCGGATTGTTCCTCTATTACGTGTTGCGGCCTCTTTACAGGGTGATAAACAAGAGGATTCACCAGAGGGAATTATCAGCCGCCTTAGCCATTTCCGCAGTAATAATCCCCCTTCTGCTCATAATCGGATACACCATCAGTATTGCTTCAACCCAGTTCACATCCCTAGTAAAAAGCGTTGACGACCCAGTCGGAATTTATTTAAACACCGGGTTGAGCCGGTTATCAACAACTTTGAAGGGACTGCAGTTTAGCGAGTTCAAGGCGGTTTTACAGCAGTCTTCAGACCTCGGATTATTCCTCCTTCAATTGTCCACAAGCACTTTAGGCGTAATATTTAAGATCTTGCTTGTTTTCGCGGTCGCATTCTACACGCTCAAGTACGGGCCTACCGTACGCGCCTGGTTTCTTTGCACGATCACGAATGAGAGGGAGAGGAAGTTGGCTCAAACGCTTTTCAACGACATAGACGACGACTTACACCACGTTTTTTTCGGAAACATTCTCGTCTCGGTCGTCACGGCAGTACTCGGAATCATAGTGTATGTGGGACTCGACATCCTTTCCCCCGAAATTAAGATACCTTACCCGATTCTTCTCGGCTCTTTAAGCGGTGTCGCAAACCTTATTCCAGTAGTCGGTATGAAGCTCATCTGGATTCCCCTAGTCATATACCTCGCCTTCAAAGCATACATTGGGGGAGTTTTAATGTCAAGCATAGGTTTCCTAGTCGTTTCCGCCCTCGCAATCTACATCATAGTCGACTGGTTCCCAGACATGGTCTTAAGACCCTTCTTGTCGGGGAGCAAGAGGATTCCCATGGGAGTGCTTTTTTTCACATACATCTTCGGAGTGGCAGTCTTCGGATTCACCGGAATATTAATCGGACCCATAATCGTAGTCACCGTCCTAAACTTTCTAAGGGTCGTCCTCCCTGAAATCAAGAAAAAGTAAACCCATTTTTACCCTCATTTTCCACATACTTTCCTATGGAAGACTTTTCCGACTGGTTCCATCGGATGCTCGATGAAAACAAGCTCATAGACATTAGATACCCCGTAAAGGGCATGCCAGTCTACCGGGGGGATGGAGTCCGAATCATCAGGGAGATGATAAGGCACCTTGAAGCTCTATTAGAGGCTGACGGCCACGAGCCAATGTATTTTCCGGTCGCGATTCCTGAGACTCTATTGGCGGCTGAAGCAGAGCACATTGCAGGCTTTGAGGACGAGGTCTACTGGATGACGCACGCCGGAGGAAATCCCTTGGACGTAAAGCTTGCCCTCCGCCCGACGAGCGAAACTTGCATGTATCCTATGTTCGCGTTGTGGACGCGGACTCACACCGACCTTCCAATCAAGATTCATCAGACCACTTGCGTCTACCGCCACGACACGAAACACACCAGACCCTTGATCAGAAGCCGCGAGATCTGGTGGAATGAAGGCCACACCGCCTTCGAGACGCGGGAGGAGGCTTTAGAGAACATTGAGACCGTTAAGAGAATCTACAGCAGCCTTATCACCGACCTCCTCTGCATTCCAGTGGAAATCAACCAGCGCCCGGAGTGGGATAAGTTCCCGGGGGCGGAGTACACCATCGCCTTCGACACAATCTTTCCGGACGGGAAGACTCTTCAAGTCGCAACCATCCACAACTTGGGTCAACACTTCAGTAAGGTATTCAATATCGAATTCGAAAACGCAAGCGGCGAGAAGAAGCTGGCGTGGCAGACTTCCTACGGCCCAGGCTTCGGAAGGCTTCTCGCATCCGTCGTCTCAGTCCACGGCGACGAGAAGGGCATGCGGCTTCCACCCAAAGTCGCCCCAATCCAGGTCGTAGTAGTCCCAATCGTCTTTAAGGACTCGGACAAGAAGAAGGTCATGGAATTCATTGGAAAAGTGAAAAATATTCTTGAGAAAAATTCCGTCCGCTTTACCGTCGACGACGGCGACGAGCGTCCTGGCGCGAAATACTATAAGTGGGAGCAGCGGGGCGTGCCTCTTCGAATCGAGGTGGGTCCGAAGGACGTTGAGAAAAATCACGTCATGACGGTCCGAAGAGATACTGGCGAGAAGAAGCCGGTCAAGCTCGCCGACCTGGACGTCCCCAATATCTTGGATTCGATCCAGAAAACTCTTCTTGCACAGGCTCAGGAAAAGTTCGACGCCAGGCTTTTCAAGGCGAAAGACGAAAAGGAGCTTGACAAACACCTCGGGGTCGGAATCGTCACGACCGGCTGGTGTGGCGAAGACTCCTGCGCCCCGAAAATAGAGTCTAAGGGAACCATACTCTCAACCGACCGTGACCACCGCCACAAGTGCGTCATCTGCGGGGCGGAAGGCATGACCATAAAAGTCGCGAAAACCTACTGAAAGAATACTATCACAATATATCAATATATTTTATATATTTAATATATAGATATACCAATATGTTGGCATTTTTTTAGCTGCTTGCCCCTTCAAATCCCGTGTCCAAGACCTGCGTGTAGAAGAAGCGTAGGGCATTGTATGCGAGCATAGCTATCGAACGGTTTCTCCAAGTATTCTCGAGCATATACTCTCTGGGAGACAAACCTTTCTTCAAAAAATCCTTCACCACCGTAATGTATAATCTCCCAATATCCCGGGAATAATCACTCACCCTCAACTCGTCCATCAGTCTTCCAACCATCCTGTACTGCTCATCCAAGGGTAGAACTTTTTCTTCCATACTACAAAATTAATTGAAAAACTACAAAAGTCTATGCCGAGAGCAAAGGAAAAATGAAAAAATGGGCGTTACACCCCGAATCCGCGGGTTAAACCGAAAAAAACACGAGATAATTGTTGTTTACCGAAATCGAGAAAAGAATTACTTTGAATTATGGAAAGCCTTCCATGATTTTATATAATCTGAAGATATTTTTCTTAATTTATCATCAAGGTATTTTGAAATTTTTTTATAAGTTGTATCAGATAGGTGCTCGAAGTATGATACCATGACAAAATTCTTTATATCCTCATCACCTTCATCCCATGATTTTTGGATTATGTCAGCTATCTTCGGCAATATTTTCTGATTGTCTTTATTCTTTTCAGTATAATTAGCCAAGTCCGAAAAAATGAAGGTCGCACCTATCTCATAATCTTCTCGCATTATGAAGTCGAACTTGGGAAGGCTTTCTTCCACCATTTTAATGATATGCTCTTTATCAATTGCCATGACATCATAACTTGAGAATATGTTATTAAATTGGCTTTTCTCGACTCTGTGCTCCTTTCAGTCGCTTGCCTCGGGCTTCGCCCTCGGCCGGTAAACAAGGGCTAAACGGAAAAATCAAAGATTTTTCCCCAATCCCCCCCCTTTGGGTCGGGACTGCGTTTAGCCCTGTTAGTTAGCCGTAATTGCGGGGGCGTTTGATTTATATGGATATGTTATATATACTTATATAAGAT
>JBDRAY010000058.1:0-5967 GCA_043823295.1 Methanobacteriota archaeon
CCTTCTCCACTACCGCCGCCCCCTCAGCCGCCAGAACCTCCCCCTTCTTCTCCTCCATCTGATAGTCTATCAAAAGATATTTCCACAAGCACATCACGAATACCTACATCCGATAGTGCATGGACCAGTCAACGTCCAGGAATTTTTACACCACCTACTAGAGATCTTCCTGTACCTCCAGATCAAAGCTTTCCCCCTGCACTAAAGGATATACGTTCAGATACATTCTATACCCCCAAAATCCCCACTCACGGAAGTATTCTACAACCTGATATATCGATTGATTTATCTCCATCTGCTGGTGAGATAGGAACAAGGCCCTTTCCTAAGGTCAATACGCCTTCTGGCGCTATCATCACAACTCCTACATCTCCCTATGCCATATCTCCTCTATATACTTCACGTAACGGTTCAAGTGTTCCTTTCTCTGGCTTATTAAGCAGAAAACCCAAATTTATACCTATCATCAAGCGATCTGACCAGGGATATTGGTGGAGACTATAATATGGACACTTCATTAAGTCCGATTGAAAAAACCACAGCCAGAATGGCTTTGGTTTTTGAAGGCAAAATTCCTCTATTACCATCTGAAATCCAAAACCTCAAATGGTTTTTAGCGGGAACCGCAATCACTACAGCAACCGTTATATTACTAAATCTACTGGTAAGAAAAAGATGAAAAGAAGAAAAAATATTCCTGATGATTTCATATATTTTGCAATACCTAAAGGTGGAGGAATATCTACCAGAATTGAAGGCTATAAATATACACCACATAATATTGATTACACTGGACTTGGATTCGTAATAAAAGGCCATAAAATTACACTAGTTACTCTTTACGACAATTTTGTTAAACCAGTATTCAGTACGTCCGCTCGTTTTATGTCAGATTTTTTTAAACTAATTCCCAAATATTTCTCATCTTTACCATTGGGAGAATATTATTATTCTCAAAATGCGGAAAAAGATCCCGACTTTAAAAAAGCGTTAGATGAATTTATAACAGAAATTACAAGAACAAAAATAAGCAAAGAAATAGTACTATCAGATATAGACCTATTTATCAATCGAATAGCAGAACAAAGAGAAAATGCAATAAAAGGGGAATTGATACAGATGTTCGAGGATGGCAAAATCGCTACTTTTAACGATCCAGAAATAATAGAATATACTAACTCAAAAAATATTACTTGGTTTTAATAAAATGGAAAAAAGAAGAAAAAATATACCAGCTGGCGTAAGCATTAAAAAAATAGTATTTAAAAAACAAAGAAAAATAGGAACATTTTTTGTATTCAATGATATTCCAGGAATAGGTATCAACATCTCACCTCATCCCAAACTATATAACCTAAATACAGAATCTCCCCTACATGAATTCAATCAGGAATTGTCCATCGAACAAATGATTTCTCTTACAAAAAAATATCTTACAGGTATGAGTTTTTACCAAGAACCTTATTCTGAAAAAGGAAAATCCCTTGGAAAAGAAAAACAAATAGCGTTACAATCACTCAGAAAAGATGAATTTGATTTAACCGAACCCATACGTAGGCCATCATTAATGCCCATCAAAACTCCAGACCTGACCCATGAGTCTATTTATTATAATCTTATTTTAGAACCGTTAGAAGAAGAATATAGAGACAAAAACGCCTATGAAGAACTACACAATCTCCAAGAAGCTAAATTCACTGATATGATTGAATATCTTCCGCCCAATCAATAAAAAAACCCCTATTCAAAATAGGGGTTTAAAATCCTTCCCAGAATCTAGAACGTGAAAATGGTTTTCTTCCTTTCCGGTCGGCTTTCGGGAGTCCTGACCAATCTATCGAGATTCGCTACAACCTCGACCATCTTGGCCTTCAAGGCCTCCTTGATCTTGGTGGCCTGCTCCTCCTTCAGTCCCTTATGGCGCATCCGCGCCAAGGTGTCAAGCTTGGTCAGCGCAACGGACACCCTGCCCGCCAGAATTTGCTCGTTTGATTTCTTCTCCTTTTTAGAATCCTCAACCGTTTCGATCTTGACCATTTTTAGTCCTCCAAATTTTGCTGCCACTCACGGAGCTTACGTACTCCGTAATCTGTTATCTCATACAAAATGGGACGACTCGGCGTGATACCTATCCTGTCTTTCTTCGGTATCGCCCTGATCATCCCATACTTGCGGAGACGATTCAGCGTCACGCACGTCTGATTCATCTCCGCATCAGGTATCCTTGCTAACACATCTATAGATTTTAACGGTTTTTCCGCAGAAGACAAGAGCTTTAATAAAATTAGCGCAAAAGATTCTTTCTGCGTTACCTCTTTTGTGTCTTCACCTTGCGACCTCTTACTCCTGGTTTTCATTTTTTTCTTCATTTTTTCCTTCCTGAAAACAACGAATGGAAGAATCATTATGGAGTACTTTCATGCGTTCAATCATTAAATTCGCTATATTATAGAAATCTTCTATATACTTTACCCCTAGATCCTCTATAATCTTTTTATGTATCGTTGATACCATGTGTGCAACCAAGTTGGCCTTGTCCAACACGGTTCCTCTACCTATCGTAAAAATTTTTACATGGTTAGTTTGTATCATGTTATTATCATTCATTGTCCACAATTTTTCAGACATCCATGTAAAATTGTATGCCTCTATCCCAACATCCTTCTCCTGCGCAAACTGTTCGATAATCTTATCCAGCACCTCTTGAGTTCTCATCGTTCAATCCTCTTCTCCATACTCTACTTCAAACTGTTCCGCCAAATGTATCTTATCCTGCGGATCAACTGGACGTAAAACCAAATCTTTATTAGTAATCTTCCGGACCCGAAATCGAATTCCTTTTATCTTAATTATCTGATCAATAAAAAACTTTGATTCTTCTTCTGGTTCGTCTTGCTGATATCTTGATTTAAGTATCATTGCTTTCTTCTCCTTTTCCTCAACTCCATTTTCATTCTCATCCCCGTCCACGTTGTTGTCCACGTTGTTGTCCACGTCATTGTCTTCGTCCTCATCCATGTCCTTGTCCGAGTTCTGGTTTTTGTCGGCTTCATAGCGACTCCCTACGTCCTCGTCCTCGTCCCCGTCCCCGTCCATATCCACGCACTCGTCCTTGTGCGCGGCCTTGTCATCTTCGGGTTGCCTCCCTACGTCCTTGTCCTCGACCCCATTTTCGTCCGCGTCCTTATCCCTGTCCTCGTTCCTATTCCTATCCATTTCCCTGTCCTTATCCCTGTATTGGTCCATGTCCCTATCCTTATTCTTGTGCATTTCCTTGTCTTCGTCTCTGTCCATATCTCTGTCCTTGTTGACTTCATGTTTTCCTCATTAATTAATTCTAAAAACGTCATATTATGTGAACATTTTTTGTACGATTTTTTGCCACCAAAATACAAATTTAAGCCGCCTGAACAGCATTTTATGGTCATAAACCACTCATTTCTATAAGAACCTCTTTTAAATGTTATATTCAGTTATACTACCTTACTATATAGTAAAGTAGTATAAAATGTAACATTTGAACCAAATTGTTACATAGAGAACTTTTAGGCTTTTTCAAACGGCGGGCCCGGTTGCCCGGGCCCGCCTGATCCACAAAATCGCCCCGACGAGGGGCGGGTTAGCTGTCGAAGAAAACGATCATGCCTGATCTCCGGCCAAACGCCACTTGCTGATTGCTCTTCATGTTCGGCCAGCCCTTCGGCGGCCTGTCTGTGTAGGTTGTGACTTTGCCAGCCTCGAAGGCGTAGGCGTAGTCAGTGGTGCCGCTGTCTTCCCATGGCCATGGCCATCCTTGCTCCGGGCTCGTGTGGAAACCTTCCTGGGCGGTTGTGTACTTTGCCGCCATCTTTTTCCGCACGTCGTACAGACCAGAAAGGCCCTCTGGTCGCGTATAAGCGTATTCCAGGTAACCTTTCCGTCGCTCGGGAAATCGACCTCCTCGCGGCCGTGGTCTAGGTAGACTTTGGCGCATGCCCGGTGCCAAAGATAGCCGCGGGAGTAAATTATTTCGTGCATTTCCTCTCCATCTCAATTGGATGCCACAAATACCACACCGAATAACGAAACTTCTCTTTGCCTTGACGATCAAACCCATCAGAAACAAATCGGGAACGGGGCTTTCAACTCTTTCGTTCCCCCTTCGCCTTGTCCAGCGCGGCGCAGATCTTGACCATCGTGTCTTTGTGCAGATTCCAGAAATCAAATTCCAGGTCGAGTTTCGCGCAACCGCTCGGGCTTACTGCGCCCACCGGCGGGATAGTCGCAGCCACAGCCTCCAGCGCCTCGGCCAGGTCCGGCGCGGCGGAAATCAAAGTCAAATCTGCCTTGCGCCTTTTGCTTTCCTCATTGCTCAAGTTGTACGCCTGAATGCAGCAAATGACGTCGAACGATGCCCCGTGCATACACCTGAGTGATGGGTACCCGCAATCGGCAACTTCCCACGGTCCCGGTGTCCACTTGCTCATTTCTTTTCCTCCCACTTCGCCGCCTCGGGGTCTTGTTCCTTCAGCAGCCTCCACGCCCGGCGCAAGGCCCTCAATGCCGCTGCGTTAACCGGCAGGGACCGCCCGCCGAAGTGCCGCGTTTCGATTGCAAGCTCAGCGCAGCGGCATAGGCGCCGCAGATTGAAAAGTTCCTTGTCCGTGCGGGTCACGGCTTCGCCTCCTTGTCTCTGTCAATCTCTTCCCAAATCCTTCTTATGTATACAATACTTCGTTCCATGAAGGATGATTTTCGCCAACCATCAAATTGTGCGCTCGGGCGCAATCGCCACACAAGATAAGATTGTATTTTTCATCCACGCTGTAGCCCACCGGCTCGATGCGAACCCAAGATCGTAACAGGGTCATCTTTTCGTGTATACGGCTGGAGGGAATGGGACCCTCCTTTTTGCCGCAAAAATTACATTCATATGTTATTCCGGTTTCGTCTTTACTGACTGTGATTGTGCTATATGAAACGCCCATTTTTAGTCTCCTTTCTCCGTCGTATTTAATTCCGGCAGCAACCGTGACAGGTTTGGCTTCAACTTGTATTCGATTCCGACCTCATGGAGATATGCAATCAAGGCCCAAATATCGTCCGGCTCAGGCTCCGGCAATCCGCATCGCTTCGAGTCTGCGCCGATGTTGACGAAATCAGGCTTCATGTCTTTCAATCTAACTGGAAAAACAGGAGAAAACCTCATAATCGGTTCAATGGTGATAAACCGTTTGGATGCACCATGACCGGCATAAGGCCACGCTTCAATGCGATCTAATGGCCGCGGCGCTTTGCCCATTTCTCTATACCATATGTCGCTTTCCAGCGTGATTCCGAAAACCGCCTGATGTAAGTCATTCGACGGGAGGGCGAAGTCTGCCGCACCGAGCGGGTTTTTGGTTTGAAAAATGTACTCGTTCTCTGGCCATTCTAGGCAGTGAATGAAAATTCGGTGGATCCATTCCTCCGGTATGTCCTGTGCAAACAAATCAGCGCAATGCTCGATGAATATCTTTTTGCCCTTACCGTATTTAACAGCAAACTCCTTTTCTTCCAACCGCAAAGGGCCGGAATAATGGCCCATTCGGGCCGCTGGACCATGCTGGACGTAACAGTAACCGCAAGCATGCGGGCAGGCTCCACGCATGTGCGTGTGCATGTCAGTGACCCATCCCGAGTACATATTCCCTTTTGCTTTACTTAATGGCATTTTCCACCTCACACTTTCTATCAAGTTTCAGGTTACTTCAATTTTGACGCTTCTATTAGTTTGGAAAATTTTAGAACGAAATCAACCAGTATGTCTGCGGATTTGTCCCCTGCCTGTGCTTGCTGATCCAGTGTCCATACGAATCGAATGAATCGGTAGAAGCTTCCTCCACCGTCTGCACCACTGAAGGTATCGAGAATATGTGACATAGCGCGTTGTACATTTAAACGTGCGCCGTCCATCAATTGCATTTTGTCCTGCATTTGTTTATTGGG
>JBDRAY010000059.1:0-23454 GCA_043823295.1 Methanobacteriota archaeon
CTTCTGTAATAATTGAAAGAAGCCAAACTCTTTTTACTGATGATGATAAGAATAATGTAGATGTTGCTGCAAGATTCGGTATAAATTCTTATTTATATAGGGACTTGGATGGCTTAAAACAAAAATTTACTGAATAATTTATGGCACTTGAACTTACTCATGTATTGTTTGCAAGAGACTTGAAAGATAAGTTGAATGTGCAGAATGAGGCGGAATATTACGCAGGCACGGTTTATCCAGATTCTCGTTATACGACAGGCATACAAAGAGATAAAACGCACGTAAAAGCACCCCTTGATCCTTTTGTTGAAGGGTTAGATGATTTTGAAGGTCTCACCCGAGAAGAAGTGCGGGAGGTCGAAGCCCTGTTAATCGACGACCTTCTCACCCGGACTCCTGACAATCCGTCCTCCGGAGCATTCGAAATGTCTCTCCTCGAAAGGGAGCGCACAATCGCCGGTTACATACTTTTCGATGCAGTCGAATACTGGATGAGTCAGGGCGTAATCGAAACCAACCAGCTTGAAGGAGCACACACATTCCAAATAATTAGGGATGACGATGCTATAACACCTCCCCCCCAAGTGGTCCACGAACCCCTTGTATACTGGCCGAAAAGGGAGAAGTAAAGTGGAAAAACAAGCCCAGCAGCCCAAAGGTCCTGACGATGCGTTCAAGCAGCGTTTCGCATTCACTCGCGAAGAGTTGGATCATGCTCTAAAGTTCGGTTGCAAGTTGTTCCCGGACTTGACTTCCGAGGATGTCGAGCGTGCGGTAGACCTGGTTCACGAACTTCTCTTTCAGGGTACTGAGGAGCATCCAATCTCCATCGTGGACGTCTTTCAATTGCTCGGAAAGCCTGAGCGGGAGCCGTTAGTCGCCTCGATGCTGCTTGCCGACGCTTACCCCCGCTGGAGGCGGGAGGGAAAGATCGGGGAGTATTTGACCGGCGGCACGCAAACTTTCATCCATCGGGAAGACGACTCTCAAGGACGCCCTCTCAGTCGTTCACGAGTAGTAGTCGATGACGGAGGATTCTGGCCTAAGACTCCTCAATAACGGTTTTATAATCCTTAATCTAAATATTTCTGGGTGATGTTAACATGAGCATGCGCGATTTTATAGAGAATCTGGACAAAGCCGGGGAAGTAATCCACCTAACCGACGAAGTCGACCCTAATCTTGCGGCCGCGAAAATCATGGCCGAATATGACGGGCGCGTCGTCTTGTTCGAAAACGTTAAACACTCTGAATACAAGATGGTGTCTGGAATATGTTCCAGCCGCGACTTGTTCGCCAAGGCCATGGGCATTAAAAGACAGGAGCTTTTGTTCAAGATTTCGGAGGTGATCGACAATCCGACGGAGCCTGAAGTAGTTTCCAAGGGCGCCTGCCAGGAGGTTGTTGAAAAGACAGTCGATCTCGCTAAAATCCCGATTCCCACTTATACGAGCAAGGATCTGGGGCCTTACATCACTGCGGGAGTCTACGTGAGCCGCGGCAAGTCTGGAAGATTGAATGCTGCCATACACCGGACATCACCCATCGGGAAGGACAAGTTCGTGGCGAGAATCTGCCACCGAGACACCTGGAAGTTCCTCAAGGAATCCGGCGGAGAGCTCCCAGTCTCAATCGCTCTCGGACTCGACCCGACAATCTCACTTGCCGCTTCGATTTCCGCGGGAGACACTCCCGAGCTTTCAATCGCAAACTCTATGAAGCCGTTAAAACTTGTGAAATGTAAGACTAATGACCTTCTGGTCCCGGCGGATGCGGAGCTTGTTTTTGAGGGAGTACTCTCTTCTAAAGAGCGCCACGAGGAAGGCCCGTTCGCGGATATTTCGGGAACCCTCGACAAGATTCGCAAGGAACCTACGATAAAGATTAATTGTGTCACCCATCGAAACAAACCAGTCTACCAGGCGCTCCTCCCCGCCTACAACGAGCACCGCCTTCTCATGGGCATGCCGAAGGAGCCGCAGATTTATCGGAAGGTTAAGGAAGTTGCAGACGTGAAAAACGTATTGATTACCCCCGGCGGGTGCTGCTGGCTGCATGCGATTGTGCAGATTCATAAGAAGAATCCCGACGACGGGATGAAAGCCGGGGAGGCAGCACACGCAGGCCACAAGAGCCTGAAGCACTGTGTCGTCGTTGAAGAGGATATTGACATATACGATCTCGCAGACGTTGAGTGGGCGATAGCCACGCGGTTTCAGGCTGATCGTGATGCGAAAATCTGGCAGGGGCCGGGGTCAAGCCTCGACTGCACGGCATGCACGATAGAGGGAAGCGACCGCCTCATGACAAGCAAGATCATATTGGATGCTACTATACCGGCAGGCAAGGACCGTAAAGACTTTTTGAAGGCGAAATTGGGGGAGTGAAAAAATGCATTTAACGAAAGAGGACGAGCGGATTCTCGCGGGAGAGCAGGGTAATGCCGCCGCAAAGTCGATGAAGATTCTCGTTGCATTAGGTGAAATTTTCAAGGCTGAGAAGTTGATTCCCGTTGGAAGTGTTCAGATTGCGGGTGTTTCCTTTGCAAACCTTGGGGACGCGGGACTCGAGTACTTGGCAGAATTAGCCAAAGACGGCCAGGTGAAAGTCACCACGACATTGAATCCCGCAGGCATGGACTTGCGCGAATGGGGGAAGCTCGGCATCACATCCGAGTTCGCCGAAAAACAAAACAAGGTCATCGAGGCTTTCGCCAAGATGGGCGTTATCACAACCTGCACTTGCACGCCATACCTAATCGGGAACCTCCCAGCATACGGAGAGCACGTAGCCTGGGCTGAATCCAGTGCGGTAACCTTCGTAAACTCTGTGATAGGAGCGCGCTCAAACCGCGAGGGCGGGCCATCCGCGATCGCAGCAGCAATGATCGGGAAGACTCCGTCCTACGGCTTCCACCTAGACGAAAACCGTAAACCCCAATTCCACGTTGACGTTAAGGCGAAGATAAAGTCTATCGCAGACTGGGGGGCGCTGGGATACGCAATCGGCTCCCAGTCAGACCGGAGAATTCCCTACATCACTGGACTTTCCACTACTACAACAGACAACCTGAAAAGCTTCGGCGCCTCAATAATCACTTACGGAAGCCCCCCGCTCTACCACATAAAGGGTGTGACTCCCGAGGCGAGCTTGCACAAGCCTCCAAAAGAGAAGGTTACTGTAACCAAGGAGGATTTGGTCGAAGCCTACAAATCCCTAAACGATGAGGCCGCGGAAGTCGACTTCGTTTCATTGGGTTGTCCGCACGCGAGCATCCGCGAGATTGCGGAGGTCGCAGCCTACCTTAAAGGCAAGAAAGTAAAAGAAGGTGTCGAACTCTGGATTGCGACCGCCCGCCCCACAAAAGACATAGCAGACGAGCGCGGGTACACCAGGATAATCGAGGATGCTGGCGGCAAGATGGCGGTCGACACCTGCATGGTGGTCGCCCCCATAAAAGGCCGGTTTAAGACGATGGCGACGACGAGCGCGAAAGCATGCTTCTACGCGCGAGGGAAAAACAAGATGCAAGTGCACATCGGAGACTTCACAGAATGCCTTAATGCAGCGGTCGACGGAGTGTGGAAAAAGTAAGATGACGACAAAGATTGTGCGTGACGGAGGGATCGGACAACCTGAGACGCACACGATATCGGCAACACTACCAGTCGACCCCAAAAACTTCATGGACTCGAAAAAACCGTTCGACCGCCTAAACGACGAGGTCGGGGAAGTGCTCACTGAATTCGGTTTCGCAGGCAAGGCAAAAAACAGAACGCTTTTATGCTGTGAGGAAGTCGCGTCAAACATCGTGCAGTTCGCGCTCCCCTGTGATGCCTGCGTAACAGCGGAAGTCACAGCAGAACAAGCAGCAGTCTCCTTTACCTGGCATCAGCAACGGGACGTCGACTTCGTAACCCTTGCAAAGGAACGGGAGAGAGGGCTTTGCGAGCTCACCGCTCCGGGAGACGGGATGGCAGCTGCAGAATTTCGCGATACTGAGGAAGGTGAGAGGTACGCTAATGCACTTTCCCAGCGTATCGAAGATGAGGAAAAAGGTGGCAGGCAAGGCGGAGGCGCAGGCATGGGGGTTCTTCTTATGACTACAATGCCCGACCGATTCGAAAGCAGTTATGACGCCGACACTCACGAAGTAAATGTATCATTCACGGTGAAAAACCGGGAGGACTAGAACATGGAATTTACGGGACGCGTGATAAACAAAGGAAAAGCATCGGGTGAGGCTCTTGTGACCGAGGATCCAATAAGCTTTTACGGCGGAGTCGACCCTGAGACGGGAGTCATAACCGACAAAGACAACAGCCTGAACGGGCAAAGCATCTCCGGGAAAATTCTGGTCTTCCCCTATGGGAAGGGCTCGACGGTCGCACCGTACACGATATACCAGCTCGCCAAAGCCGGCAAAGGCCCGCTCGCCATGATAAATCGGGACGTTGAAACAATAGTCGCCGTCGGATGCATCATCTCCGGCATTCCCGCCGTCGACCAGATAGACATCACGAAAATCAAGTCCGGCGACAAAGTAGAAGTCGACGGAGAGAAAGTTACTGTAGGCTAATGATCAATCAATCCTGAAATAGGGGATAAAAAATGTCAAGGAAAAAAACCCTTCAAACGCGCGGAGCCCACAACTGGAAGACTCATCCCGAACTTCCCGGAGTCCATGAGAAATTCGACCAAACCCACCTTCCCGAAAATATTCTGGGACTGTACGAGCGGGTTGCAGGGATTTATGAATTAAGTGTTGATGACCTCGCTCCTTTGCGGGATTATAACGTGAGCGCTATTGGGGCGAGGGCGAACTATTCCAAACTCGGTCACACGATCAGTCTTACTCCCTCTTTGGTTAATGAGCCAACAATAAGATATGACGATAGAGTGCACAGGGAGTTGGGTCTCTCTCTTGCGACGTTGATTAATCCGGATGCAGTAATCGAGAGTCTTTCAAGGCCTGGTTTGTCACATCATCAAGGACATGACGAGCCCATCAGCATGGGTGATGCCTCCAAATATACTGCCAGGCGGTTGGGTGCTGCATTCAGGAAAAACATGCTTTCCAGTTCACTGGCTAAGGCTGCAGTGAAAGATAATGAATCGCTTATGCCCGAGCTTCCCCCACTCACAACTACGGCAGCCCTCACAGCGGGCTTGGCGTTGGGCGCTTTCGTCGGCGGAACCATCGGCTCGGGAGTCGTTGGTGCGGGAGTTCTTATTGGTGTGGCATATCGCATGCAGGCGAAAAGAGACGATGCAGTCCAGAATTTTGTTAAAAGATACGGGCAAGACGGATTCATCCTTCTGGCAGTGGAAAACCCCCACAAACTCTTTCAAACAAATTTCAAACGGATCGAGAAAAAGTGGGTTGATTCAGGTCAACTACACCCTCATGAAGACGGGAAGAAAGGATTCTTGACGCCCTTAGGAGAGGAGGAAATAAGGCTGAGAATGCCTAAAAGTGAATTAGAGAGGAGACTTACAGCCATGTCGAAAAACAGGGGTTATCACCCCTACAACCCGCAGTAATAATTATCCCCAACATTCCCGCAGTCGACTAAAAAAACGTCACGAAAATCAAGTAAAAAGTAACAGTGACTGTCGCCGACGATATTGTGAACGTGAATTATCCCATTTTTCTTCGCCATACACCTAAAATTAACCGGTATGCCAAAGACTAGGCGGGTGCGCATCATACGCAAGATAGGTGATGAATCGAGAAAACAGCGCGGAAGGCCCGCAGACGAACAAGCGTGGGTCATTGACGTCAAAGACTCTGAAAAAATCCAGGACAAACTGGGCACTGCCGGGAACAAGGAAAGCATTGTCTACTCGCTCGGCGCACTCGCCACCCACCTTCAAATGGGCGGCAGCACCCTCCAAGGAAGGCTGAAAAAGCAGCCGGAACTCGGCGTCACACTTCCAGGAAAAAAGGGTAGTGAACGCTGTTACACGTCGCAGGAGCGCCGCCTAATCGAAGGCGAACAAAGGGAACTTGCCGCTCGCGACACCGATTTTGTTAATAGTCACATGATTTCGGACCGTCTCGATGTGGGGGCACTCACCTTTCTCAAACGCCTCCAACGCTTTACAACCCTTCCCGGCTCAAGAGACCGTAAGCTCATCTGCGGAGTCCCCTGCAAGATATTCCGCATACGTGCACAGGACGAGCACCGCTTCCCGAAGAGTTTCCACGCCTTCGACCTCACCCTCCCCAAAATAGGGCGTCCGACCGCGTCACCCCCAACCCTTAAGCGGCTCTCCCAATGCTTTGACGCGCTCGGTCTTCCCGTAGGTAAGGCTGAACGGTTTGTGAGTGTGGAAGGAGACTATCACTCACCTCAACTCGTCGTTGGATGCGAGGAAGGCGACGTAACCGTCCACGTTCTACCTGCAGGCAAGCGACGCGACAAACCGCTTCCGAAAACACCGCTCGCCGGTGCGTGGAATCCGTTCGACCCCAACCGCCTGCACGTCGAGATGAGCCTTATGGGGCTTTTAGATGCGTGCCCGGAATGGCCTCGCCGTGTCATGTGGGAGTCGCGCAGGCAAAGTCTGCCCCCGGAATACCGGGGTTTCGTCTTCAGCGACGAACTGCGGGAGGAATTCCCGAACTCCCGAAAGACACACTCCTCACGCTTTCCAAGAAACGGGGCTGGGGGCTGGGAGTAGATCAAGGATACACGCACGTTTACCCTAGGGGAAAACGTCCGGGAGGCACAAGCGTCATCTATTCGCCCGAACACGCCCGAGAGCTTCGCACCTTCTACCGGAAGAAATACGCGCTTGAAGGCTGGCTTTCACCCAACCAGTTCGCGGAGCGTGTTGGCGTCGGCACCCACCGGGTGACGGAATGGGTGGCTCGCGACGACGACGTTCTTTCCCTGTTCGGTTGCCCCGTTGAATTGCACGGGAGGAACATGCTCATTCCACCGCTTTCTGAAGAGCAGTTCAGCGAGCTTGCAGCAATTCAGGGCGCCCGCAGCAAGCGGGACCGCCTCCAGCAGATGATGGGGGAAAGCCCCCCCAAAGTTGCCTATCACAACCCGCGCTTACGTGCGGATGTATTCGTTATCGCGGCAAACGAGCGGGTGGCATCTCAAGAACCAGAGCCCCCATCGAATGTACGGGTTACCCCTCTCACAGCGCAAGCCCCGGAGAGTACAGAAAGCTTGCTTCCAGGCTCCTACCAGCAGCTTTTAGGGCTGCTTGAAGGCTCCACCGACGAGTCGAACGAGGTCATAACCGCTTTCAACAGAATGCTTCACAACAGCATGCTCCCGTCCATACCAGGCATTCTATCGCACTTCCATAACATGCCGGAGGCGACGGGCGAACGGTTCCCCGTCCTGCTCGGTTTCGGCCGGGCGATAAACAGGATACGGCACGATGATTCTGCGTCGGAGTTTAGGCTTCATATGGATACCCTTTTGCACAATCTGTATGACCGTTCCTACGGCGAGTTCATGCAGTATTCACCGCATAAAAAAGATTAAGCAGTCTCCTTCCGGGTTACCTCGCTTACCGCAGTAATCAAACGTTGCGGCGAGAACGGGTGCTGGAGGTAGCCGGTCGGGGAAACGTGTTGCGCAACATTGTTTAAATAGAAATCATCCGCTCTGGTGAGGGTGCCGCCTTCGTGTTCCTTCCATTCGGGCGGTTTCTCCATGGACGTGACGACGATGGGAATGTCGGGCCGCATGCCCTTAAGCTGGACGAGCAGCCGGTCGCCTTCCAAGACGCCGTCGGAGGCGGCCTCGCCCCGGTCGACTACGAGCACGTCAACGTTTTGGAAGGGTTCGAGCGAGTCGAGAAAACCGGGGAAAAGCCCCTCCTGCCTCTCCCGCTCCCTCAGGCCAGTTTTGTGGGCGGACTCGTCCAGGCGCGTGAACGCACCCTCAAAATCCACTCCGTCAGCTTGAAAGCAAGCATCACTTAAGTGGGTGAGCAGGGTTCTTCTTACCGTATCATTATTGTTTACGACTAATACCCTGTTTTTTCCACCCGTTTTTTCGTGGGCGACTTTTTCCTTTATTGCAGACATGTTACTCATACGCTTTTATCAAAGAAAAATGGTTGGGAATTTATTCTTTAAAACCCCTTAAATTATTCATGCATCGGAGAATCGTCAAATACATTAATACTGGTAAAGGACCCATACAACAGGAAATTAAGCCCTCCTTCCAACACCCCGGGACAGGCCCTGAAGGAACATACTACCAAATAAGATTAGGAGACCGCGACAAACTAGTGACATTCAGAGACGCTCCTGGCGTAAGCATGATTGGAGCCGATTCAGTATCCCAGATGCTTGGGGACCCGAATAACAAGGGCAGGTCACTCTATTTTGTGCAGGTGGGGGATGACGAGTTCAGGCATGTGGTGCCAGTAGAGCCTCCGATGGGCGGTTTCGAGGCCGGGGCCTTGAATGCCATGGCCGCTGAGAGAGTTAAGATAAATCCCGAAGACCCGCTTGCAAAAAGGTTGGTTCGCTATATCAATGACGCTGAATACCCTCAAATCAGACGGGAAATCGCGGAGATGCCGCTTGGTGAAGTAGTTCGTTTCTCCTCTCTTATTGGCATATTCTATGAGTCTGATCTAGGAGATAGGATTCTAGGGCGAATTAAGGAAAAAAAAACTTGGGATCAGCTTTTTGATGATTTACGCCGGTGGGATGGCTACTCTCTCGTAAGGCTGGGAGAAGTTGTCCCGCAAGGGGTTTCCGATAGGCCCTTGAGGTGGAAAAGCATGCCTCCACTGGTCCGGGGCGTCCTCTCAAGACACGGATACGATCTCATTGCGCTTCCCGGCGTTGCGGAAGTTGGGACACACCCTGACTTATACACCCTGAAAAAGAGCTTGGACGAGAGTTTATTCCTGGATAAAACAGAGGGTGAGGTCAGCCGCAACATACCCATATGCGCGAATTTGCTCACAGAAAATTTCAGGGACAGGGCGAATTTAGTAGCCGGAAGGAATCCTATTGACGAGGCCGAAAACCTCATGCTTGCCTCAAGCTACTCTCCATTTCAATTGGCTGAACGGTATGGTCACAAGTGGCTGAAGTTGAATGCGCTAGCCAAGGAGTTGAAGCCACCAACTGAAGTACTCTTTGGAGTAAGCGACGTCTCCGAATTCCTGGTCGTTCACAGGTGGAACCCCTTCCTCCCCGAAGGATATGAGACTACTATAAATCGAATGTGGATTTTCAGCGACTCCAATAATTGCCTTGCGACAAAAACCCCCCTAGTTAAAGCTGTGACAGAGCTTAACGAAGGTTTTAACCAGGTTGAGGTGGCCGGGGCCGGCGAAAAAGACGCGCTTATCGCGGAGAACTCAGATAAACTTCAGAGGAATCTGGCGGGTTTGAGGGCTGCACTGCTTCGCGACGCAAAATCCCACGAAATAGAAATACAAGGAAAATCAGGGCTCCACGAACACGACCCCTATTTAAGGCAGCTTCGCGTTTTCGACGACAACGCCCACTTCCTCGTAAATGGGCTGGGCCCCCTCATAAGACACCCTAAAGAGGCATTCCTGCTTCTCGGAGCCTGGAGAGAAAAACGCCTACTCGGCTTATGAATGCTTTTTATTGAATCCCCGCAATCCTTAATCTGTCATGGACAAGCCGGAATGCAAGACTTGTGGGATGCGGGTACTCTGCGAGGAAAACGCAAGATCCTGGATTTTCTTCCTGATTGGAATTATCGCGACGGTTTCGATAAGAATCATTGAACCCTTAAATGCCGTGGACCCAATCTACGGTAAAATATCCTGGTATGTTGGAGTCACAGGCTTTTTCATCTTCTTCATCTACAAATACCGGATTCTAAACAAACGGGCGAAAATCATCAAGGAGACAGGCTTGATAGAAAAACTTTCAAACCATAAACTACTGGATTCAGCAGACTCAATCCTCTTATCCCAGATAGTCTGCAGCCAGACAAGCTGGAAGGAGCGCGCAAACTTCTTCGTCATCTTCGGATTGTCTGCGCTCGCATTGGCTGTCGCACTGATCTTCGAGTTTCGGAATTAAATTTAACCTTGTATTCGTATTTTAAAATTGCAATGAAGAGGGATGTCAACTACGCCTTGATGGGGCTTTTGCTCTTAACGCTCATATCCGTTGTGGGATTGTCCGCCTACTACAAGTACACTTTCTACGACCTCGGAAAACGCTATGAAAAAGCACGAGTCGAGATGGAGGTGACTTACGCTGAATTAAACCGCACTCAATACGAGCTGGATGAGAGAAATCGGCTATTGCACGAGCGGGAGGAGGCGCTCGAGGACAAGGAGACTAAGATGGACGAGTACTTCAGCGCCTTGGACATAAGCCGGCAGCGGGAGTCAAGCCTCGGAGACATGTTCAACCAGATAAGAACTGAAAACGCACTCCTCGCCCAACAAATCACCGACACTCAAAACGAGTTCGACAAGACAATAAAAGACTTCAGCGCCCTCACGAAAAACTACAATGAGAGGACGGCCGAGTTTACGACAATGAAGAATCTTTTCGTGCAAATAGGCGCGTCCCTAGACTACATCGAAGACCGCTCCGAAGAGATGAGCTATAAAGTCTCCGACATCGAGTATGCCGTAAGTGACCTTGATGAACTGTCGTATGAAATCAGCAACAATGACCTTAAGGCTGATGTAAAAAGCGAGATCCAGACCATCGACGCGAGCATCTACGAGATATCCTACGCCTTAAACAAGCTTCAAATCAAGATTAACGACACCGACTATTATCTAAGTAGAATTAAGGGTTTGGAATGACTACGTCTTATAAAAAAAATCTTTTAAGGCAGTTGGGAGAAGCTAAGGGAGTATACTGGCTGACCAGGATTTACGGGTGGCTGATCCTTTATCTCGCAGCCCTTCTAGGATTCACGATACTATTTCACTTGATAGGTGTGAAAACCGTTTACGCTCTCATCCCATCGACATTGTACATCGAATTCCTGGTCATACTCCAGCTCTTGTTCAAGCCCAATATTGTGGAGCGGATCGAGCAGGTGGAGGCGGATTTTGACGGGAGCTTGAGGACTGCGTACGAAAACAGGGAGAAGAAGAATGTTATAGTAGACGACCTCCTCCATTCTGCGGAGTCGAAACTTAAGATGGTGGGCTACTCACGGCTCATGGACGTTGAGGAGCTTACTTACAGGACTCTTTCGACAGTTATTCTCGCATTCATATTCATCACACTCATCGTTGTAAGCTACCAGGATCTGGTACTAGATCTTAAAATCCGAGAGACTGCCTTAACCCGGGCCGGGAAGGCAATCCGGGAGAACGGGGAGCGGCTTTTCGGCGGGGGAATCTGGGAGTCTTCGGAGGATTACTCCGCCCCCGAGGAGGAAGACGAGTTGGGGGCGTCTACCGGCGGTTTGCAGCCCGGATTTTCCGAAGGCCCGATCGAGGGTAAAGGCGGAGGTGTCGGGGGCGAGGCGAACCTGGATATTTACGGGGAGCCGGGGTCTGCAAACCTTTGGGGTCAGGAGCTTGACATGGAGCTTCACCCCGAGTTCGGCGGCGACGTCGACGTGAACGAGGAGGCTAAGACTCTCGGGCAAATCGCTTATGCATTGCCTGACGTTGAAGGTAGTGAAGAATACAAGGATTATCCTGTAGAACAGGAGGAGCTTGTTCGAAAATACTTTGAGAAACTTTTGGAGGGAAGCTAAATGACAGATAAAGGAAAAAGCCTGTGGGATATGGCTGAAGAATCTGAGGGAAAACAAGAATTAAAGGACGAGGAAGTGAAGAAGGTGTACTCTGCCATGGGCGAGATTACGTCGGGATTAAGAAACGAGGTTGGAAAAGTCGTTGTAGGGCAGCAGGACGTGCTCGAGCAGATTTTGATTGCAGTGTGCTGTGGAAGCCACGCGCTCCTTGAGGGTTTTCCAGGCCTTGGAAAGACTCTTATGGTCCGAACCCTGGCTGACGTCATGGACTTGTCTTTCAAGAGGGTGCAGTGTACGCCAGACATCATGCCTTCAGATATTACTGGAACCTACATCATAGTCGAAGATGATGCGGGACGGAAAAGCTTCCACTTCGAAAGAGGACCGATTTTTTCGAACGTCGTTTTGGCGGACGAGATAAACCGGGCAACACCCAAAGCCCAGTCAGCCCTTCTGGAATCCATGCAGGAGAAACAGGTCACAGTCGGAAACTCAACCTACAAGCTCGACCTACCATTCTTCGTGCTTGCAACCCAAAACCCGATCGAGATGGAGGGAACGTATCCCCTACCCGAAGCCCAGCTAGACCGGTTTCTGGTCAAGATATTAGTAGATTATCCAAAGCGTGAAGAAGAAGGCGAGATAATAAACCTTTATGCGTCTGAAAAACAGCCGAGCGTGCAAAAAGTACTTACGAAAAAACACTTGCTGGTTTTACAGGACTTGACCCGGAAGATGCCCATGTCTGAGGATCTCAAGGAAAAAGTCTTGGATATAGTCACAAACACAAGACCCGGGAAAAACAAGTTCGCGAAAAAATACCTGGACTACGGGGCATCTCCTAGAGCTGCTATCGGCCTGGTGTTGGGCGCTAAGGCACGTGCCCTCATCTCTGGTAGAAACTATGTGAACAAGCAGGACGTAAAGTTTATGGCTTACCCGATCCTCCGCCACAGGCTTATACTGAACTTTGAGTCAGAGCGCAAGGGGATTAGCGCGGACGAAGTGATCGAGGAGATACTGCACGAGGTAGGCTGATGCCCATAGACGCATCCTTTATCGACGAGCTTAAAAAGCTCACCTTAACTTCGAGGAGGAGGGTTTCAAGCATTTACACAGGGACGAAAAAGAGCATTCAGCAGGGCAAGGGCATTGAGATAATCGATCACCGCGAATACTTTCCTGGAGACGACCTTGAGACCGTCGACTGGAGGATTTACGCGAGAACCGAGAAACTATACATAAAACGTTATGAAGTCGAGAAGAATCTCGCATTGCACATACTCTTGGATGCGAGTTCGTCCATGAGCTTTACAACCCAGAATATGGGTAAATTCGATTACGCCGGGAGCCTTGCCGCAGGATTCGCCTACCTTGCAGTGCAGGAAAACGAGAAATTCTCTATCTCGCTTTTCGGGGAGAAGCTTCGGGCCGTCATGGACTTGGCGCGGGGGAAACCCCACTTCTTCAAGGCGATTGAAGTGTTGAATGCGACAAAACTTGAAGGGTCTACCGACATGGCCAAGTGCATGCAAGAGTATCGAAGCCTCATTAAATCAAAGGCATACGTCATACTCTTCTCAGACTTCTTCCAACCCTTAAACGAGCTTGAGGAGGGAATATTTCGGATTGCGAAAAGTTCTGCCGAACTCCTTCTTGTGCAAGTACTTGATCCCGGTGAAGTGTCACTCGCCTTCAAAGACGACATCATATTCGAAGATATTGAAGACCACGCGCAAGAGAGGTCTTTCATGTCCCCCAAGTTCATAGAAGACTATAGTAAAAGCCTGATTGATCATACTTACGCTGTAAGGGAAATCTGCGACCGATTAGGAGTCGACTTTTACTCGGTTACAACTGACAAGCCGATTTTCCCGACTTTCGTATCTCTAATAAACCGGGAGGTGGAAAATGCCAGCCTACCCTCCAATTAACCTTTTTTTCGGCCTACCGCAAGCACTTTGGGCTTTCACGCTCATAATACCTCTAATACTACTATACCTTCTGAAACCCAAGCCGAAAAAGATAGTTTTTTCATCAATCATGTTCATAAAACACATTGAAAAGTCTAAGAGATTCCATTCTGCACTCAAAAGATTTGTGACAGACCCACTCCTTCTAATCCAGATCCTGATAATCGCCTTTCTCATACTCGCAATCTCAAACCCCTTCTACAAAACTAACGAAGTAGTTAAAAACAGGGAATCAGTGATCCTTCTTTTAGACGCTTCAGCAAGCATGAAGGCAAACGACGTCTACCCGACGCGGTTCGACGAGTCCGTCAAAGCCGCTCAAAAGGTTTTGGAGTCTCTCACAGAGGCGGATTCCGTGGCAATAGTCATCTCGGAAAAAATCCCGATACTGGCGTTTAAGAAGGGGAATCCAAGCCAGGCGCTCACAGTACTCTCCAAGCTTAGGCCATCGGACTCCCCTGGAAATCTCGGCGACGCCCTATACTTTTCTAAAGACTTGTTGACCGAGGAAAACGCCTCAAAAAAGATATTCGTGTTCTCGGATTTCTCCTTCCAGGACGGGATGGACGTTGAGGCTGCTAGAAGCATAGCCCAGCGAGAAGGCACTCACGTTGAGTTCGTAAGCGCGAACAAAGGCCACAGAAATTTCGCCATAACATCGATTATCGCATCTCGAACTCCAACAGACAAGACTCGCGTGTACTTAAGCTTCATGGTGACAAACTATGGAGACGGGGAGGAGTTAGTCAAGGCAGACGTCTTGCTTGACAATCAGACTTTCGACTCCATCGAAAGAAAAGTCCCACCCCATTCGAGCGTACTCTATACAAGGGAGTTTAGCGTAAGCTGGCGGGAACACTTGATAACAGTGGAACTTGATGAAAGCGACGACTTGATAGTTGACAACAAGGCGATGGTTTACCTACCAGAGCTTAGAACCTTGCGTCTTGTTCTTATTTCAAACGACTTTATCGGTGGGGATAGGTTCGTCCGCTACGCGTTGGGTTCGATAAACAACGTCCAGTTGTTTGATTCCGCCCCGCCGGTCACCCCCCGCACGGAAGACATTGACACGGTCGTCGTGGGCAACTTCGAAGAAGACAAGGTGCTCCCCGGAACCTACGCCGACATCGAGCAGGTCGTCTTGAGGGGTGGAGCCTTAGTGGTGTCGCCTTCAATGGGCTTGACTAGGGTAACCGATCCTAAATTCAAAAAGATGCTTCCAATCACATTGTCGGGAGTCATAAACAGGGAATCTGAAATCATCAGAAAACTAAACCATGAGGCAATAGACGAGCGTGAAGTAGTATTCGAAGAGATCCTAGTGAAAAGATACTATGAGGCTTCCGCGAAAAACGACACTGTAACTCTCGCCGAAACCCGCGACGGAAACCCCCTCATAACCTACCACACATACGGCAAGGGGAAGGTAGTGTACCTGGGACTTAGCTCTGATCCCGAGTGGAGTAATTTTTACTACACTGCGTCTTACCCGATACTCTGGTCCCGGCTGATTGACTGGGTTAACGTTCCGGAAGGTGAGGTTTCCATATCCTCGTATACTGCGGGGGATTACATGCCTAAAGTCAAGGGTAAGGTATTGGTCACAACGCCTCAAGGGAAAAAGATACAGTCCTCCAACATCCTGCTTGATGAGGTGGGAGTCTACTATATTGAACACGAAAGCGGAGTAGACACTCTAACTGTGAATCTGGAAAACTCTCGGGAGTCTAATACCTCAATCATTTTGGATGTTAAAAACTCTGTCCCGGCAGAGTCTTTCAAAATCGAGGAGGATGAGGTTGAGGTCGACAAAAAGATTTACACTTGGCTTGCATTCGCAGCGATATTAATACTAGTCTTTGAGGCGTTTTTCCTAAGGCGGAGGGGTTACTATGCAGGCTGAAATCATTTCACAATTAACTGAGACCGGGAGAAACACCATCCCCTACATAACTAATGCGATTTCAAAGATATCCCCCCTAATCCAGGAAATACACTTGGAAAAACCGAAAATGCTCTTTCTGTTCTTTCCAATAATCCTATTTTTCGTAATACCCCTTCGCGGCCGGTTAAACAGCCGGAAAAGATCCTTCCTGTTGTCGAGGATAATCATACTCTCACTTCTTCTAATTGCGACAGCCTCCCCCTACGTGTTAAAAGAGGATGATGGAATAGAAAAGAAATCAACAATCACTGTTTTGGTGGATTCGTCAGAGAGCATGGGATTATACCCCAACTACCGCTCGATCGCAAAAAATGCTTTCGAAGAAATCAAGTCTAAAGTATCTGCGTATACGACGGAAAGCGATATTAAAATAAACTACTTCGGCGGAGGCAATAGGACTGCGCTGGGAGACGCCCTATACCAGACGATTCTAGGCTCCTCCAAGGAAAACAACATCATACTGGTGGTAAGCGACGGAAAATCCAACCACGGGAAAGATTTAAGCTCGATTGCACGGCTCATTTCCGAGTCTAATGCGACAATATACCCGATCCTTCCAGGACCCTCCTATCTTGACGCGTCGATTACAAACGTTTACGGTGCGGCGAAGACTCCGAAGGAATCCGATTATGAAGTTATCGTGGAAGTTTCAAGAACCGGGGGTGAAGCGTCGGAATACGATCTTAGAATTCACGTTGACGGCGACAAAAAAACAGCAAAGAAAATTAAGCAAACTAATACAACGGAATACATCGGATTCACTCTAACATTCAAAGACGAAGGAATCAGGAGAATCACCTTCGAACTCGTCCCTTCCGGGAACGATTTCTTCCACGCTAACAACAACTATACGAAGGTCGTGGAAGTAGTCGCAAAACCCAAAGTCCTCGTAGTGTCCAGCAATCCAAACTCTCCCTTATCCCAGATTCTTAGAAAACTATATGACGTCACCGAAGCAGGCTCGATTCCCCGAGACTTCACACCCTACTCAGCAATCTACATAGACAACATCGACTCACACCTCCTGGACGTAAACACCGAGTCACTGCGAAATTACGTGACCGACGGAAACGGCCTCGTAATCGTTGGCGGAAACGCTTCATACGATTGGGGAGGCTACAACCTAAGCTACATAGAAAACATGCTACCCGTACGCTCCCGGGAAAAGCCCAAGGAAAAAAGAAGGCCGATCACGGCGCTGTTTCTAATTGACATTTCAGGGAGCGGGCAGTATACTGGCATAACGGAAAAAACAATCGATCTGGAAAAAGCATTGGCAATAAAACTTATTGGAGAGCTCGACTTGAATGATTCCCTTGGAGTTATCGCCTTCAACATGAATGCGTTTCCCATCTCAAATATCGTGCCAGTCGACGTTGGGAGGGACAAGGTGATCGACAGGATACTAAAACTTAAGTCCGGCGGGGATACGGACATGATACAGGCCCTTGAGATGTCTGAAGACTATCTGCGGGAAGAGTCGAACGAGAGGATTATCGTGTTATTATCTGACGGGATCATCCGGCTTACGAGGCTCCCCTCAACCGTTGACTCCATTAAATCCCTCACCCAGAAAGGCGTTAAAGTCTACCTTGTGGGCGTAGGCCAAGACAACGTGGGAATCTCCACACTAAAATACATCTCCCAGGCGTCCGGAGCGCTCTTTTTCGAGCCTAAGGAGTATCAGAGGCTGAAGCTTTCCTTTAACCGGGAGGCGAAGGACGACAAGGAAAAGATTTCGGTTGCAGTGTTGGATCCCCACCACTTCATAACCCGGAATCTAAACCTTGGTGGGGCGGAGATTTCCGACTACAATAACGTCAGGGAAAAGCTTAACGCCCAAGTTCTACTTTCCACTGAGGGAGGATCCCCGATTCTTACCGTCTGGCGGTTCGGACTCGGGAGGGTCGCATCCCTTTCAACCGACAACGGCCTTACCTGGGCTACTGGACTATACTCCGGTGAAGCGGCGAAATTCATCCCAAGCCTTACAAACTGGGTTGTCGGAGACATTGAAGGCAGGAAAGACACTCTCATCGAGGCTGGAGACTCGTTTTTAGGGGAACCCGCGTTTGTGATAGCCAAATGCGACAAACCCCTGGTGGTTAGGCTTTCACCGTTTGACGGGGAGGAAGAGGATTTCCCTGTGAAAAGGATTGGATTGAACTTGTACACCGGCGAGTACCATGCAAGCACTTCGGGAGTATACCTGGCTGGGGCAGCGTCAGAGGATGGGGCGGACTCCACAGGTTTTTCCGTAAATTATCCCAAGGAATTCAAGGATGTGGGAGTCGACCTTGAGGGTTTGGAAAAGCTCGCGCGCCTAAGCCAGGGAAAACTGTATGTGAGCGGAGAATCACTGCAGCTTACTCAAGACGTGGTTTTTTCCGTGAAAAACCGCTCGAAAGTAACCTCAACAGAGAAAAACCACTTAACACTCTACTTTCTCGCTGCCACACTCACACTTTACTTCATAGACACTGCGGCGAGGAGAATATCCGACATAATAAGGCTTACGGGTGCGAAATAACGGATTCAAATCTTAAGTCCCAACCTTCTCTCAACACCCCTGACCAAACCCCGCCGCATACCTTTTTTCGGCGATAAATTGTTTTCAATCTTGGGGGTTTTCCCCCGCTCGGTTGCATGGTCCATCCCCCTTCCAACGAGATAGACCACACAGACGGAGAAGACGATCAAGGCTGTCACAATGAATATTCCCACTGATGCAAGCTTGTATCTGCCCAACGCATTTTTTATCGAGCCTG
The DNA here is from genome assembly GCA_043823295.1 of Methanobacteriota archaeon. Taxonomy (GTDB): domain Archaea; phylum Altiarchaeota; class Altiarchaeia; order IMC4; family SCGC-AAA252-I15; genus SCGC-AAA252-I15. The sequence goes on from JBDRAY010000059.1 coordinate 18,398, forward strand.
GGGTTAAGCCTCCGAAAAATGTTTTCGCTGAAATTGCAATGTCGGAAGCGTCGGCAGGCTCAACATTCTTGGGAGGCAGAATCGATTTTATCGAAGTTGAAGTCTTGTTTTCCACCACGACTTTACCTTCAAGCTTGTCAATCAAATTAATCATCCTTGAAGTTCCCTTAAGATCCCCCACCTCAAGATACGCTGCGCGCGCCTTCTGGGCGTATTCGATTGCAGACTCATTAAGCCCGTCTCTTTCAAAGTCTAGTGCGAGCTGCTCGAAGGCTAGGGCGCTTTGCTTGACGGCTGCGGTGGCGGTCTCAAGTAGTATCACCTGCTTTACCGCACCCAGTACTGCGTCTCCCATCCCGTCGCCGCTAAGATCAGATACTGCAAGGTCTCCAACCGATACGAGAAGCTTCGACTTGAATAATTTTTCTCCCGAATCTGCGAACACGTAAAGCGAGTCCGAGCCCGCTAGCACTTCCGGGGAACCGTCGTTGTTGAGATCATGAGCGACAAGAGTGTAAACTCGATCCGCTGTTACCGCAGTCCACAACCTCGTCCCTTCCGCAGTGTATGCGTAAACGTTGTCGGAGCCGAACAATACCTCGCGCTTCCCATCATTTAATAAGTCAGTGGTTGTGACTTTGTCAACCCTACTCACACCCGTTGCATTCCACAGTTGATTGCCTGATGAATCCAATACTAAAAGATTCGGCTGTGAGGCGACTAATATCTCAACGTCCCCATCCGAGTTGATGTCATCGACGGCGAGGTCGAAAACCGCGCCCGGCGTCTTAGCCTCCCAAATCATTTTCCCGGAATCGTTTAATGCAATGACCTTGGATTTCTTGTTGTATGCTGGAGTACACGCCTTGTGCACAGTGTCGACTCCTCTTTCAATGAATCCCATTAAAACCTCGTCAGCTTCCGAGGAACTTAATGATACTGCATGGAGGATGGCCGGCATCTCGTAATCCAGTTTGTAAATCCACTTTCTCGTTCCATTCCCGTCAAGGGCGAACACGCTGTTTTTTTCACAAGCCTGCGAGTATACTCCCACAAAAAGGGTTCCGTCCCTTCCCGGCTCGATAACCCGAACGTTATTGTTTCCGACGTAATACTTCCACAAGAGCTCTCCCGACGGATTTAGCATGTAAACGTGGGATCCCCCTCCAACCACAACCTCAGATTTCCCGTCAGCGTCTACGTCGGCTGCGACCACCGTAAAAACGTATGTCGGGATCGAATACTCCCACAGAATTGATCCGTCACCGTCAAACACTCTAACGAAGCCTTCCGAAGAGGAGGAAACGATTGCTTCACCCCGGCCGTCCCCGTCCACATCCCCGACAGATAGGGAGCTTATAATCTCTTTGGTGGTGTAGTTCCAGGCCTCCCTCATATAATCTTGGCTTTGAGCTTGCGCTGTGTCCGTTAAAGAAAAAACCAAGATGATTGTGCAAATCTTAAGTAGAAGATTCATCCTAAATACCGATACTAGTCTTAAGAGTGGTGTAACCTTTATCCTCGATAGCTTTTGAAACCTTATCCTGCAGGGCCTCCCCCGGAGTCAAGGCTATAACGCTTCCACCCCGGCCGGTCCCAGTAAGCTTCGCCCCCAAAGCACCCGCAGAGGTTGCAGTCGAGATAATATCTTCGACTTGCGGGCAAGATAAAGTCATCTCCGCTAAAAGCCTCTGGTTCCCGTTCATAAGCTCGCCCAACCTTGACTCATCACCCTCTTTTATCGCCTCAACCCCCTCATCCACAAGCGCCCTGTAATCGTCGAAAATCCGCTCGTACTGCGTAGGGTTCTCGCCTCTGAGCCGCCGTACGTCATCCACGACCTCTTTGGTGGTCTGCGTAATCCCCGAGCTTGCCATGACGATGTCTAACGGCTTGTCAACTGAAAGAGTTTTAATGTCATTTGGTCCGCCTTCACGGTTTTTCGTAAAGACTATGAATCCACCATAAACCGAGCAAGTGTTGTCAATCCCTGATGGTGTTCCGGATCCCGCCTCCTCAGCCTTGTATGCGACGTCATTTATCTGCTCGTCGGTAAGTCCTAAATTTTTGTGGTCGCTTATGGCTCTTGCAATACTTGCGGCAAGCGCTGCGGAAGCGCCAACACCCGAAGCACAGACAAGGTCGCCGCTTAAAGTAATGCTTATCGAGCCACCCTCCGTTGGAATCTTAAAGTAATCTAAAAGCAAGTCTAGCTGACGGTTAATCTCATCCTTCTTCCGCTCCTTGTATCCTGGTGTTTCCGGGCGGTTGTCTGTGAAACGAAACTCTTCCGAGTCCTCCACCTCCGCGATAGTCTTTTTCCCGAATGCGGCAGCCACAGCCGGCAGCCCATAAACGACGAAATGCTCTCCGAAAAGTATTGTCTTTCCGAATCCGGTTCCAAAACCCATATCCTAGATCACCTCAATAACTATTTTCGTAAAGACTTATTAATTACGGCTCCCATTTTATCAAACGTGAAAACCGAGTTTGTCGTAAACGCCTTCATCTCCCGGGGGGATGAGCTTTTACTGATTAAGAGGAATAAGGAGCCTTGGCAGGGTTTATGGCATTTTCCGGGCGGCCACGTGGACGAGGGAGAGATACCTCAGGAAACGCTTTTGCGAGAGATTGCCGAGGAGACGGGACTTGAGGCTGTGGTCTCCGATGAAATAGAAGCGGGCGAGGTCAAGATGCTGAAAAAACCAATCGGAATATTCTATTACTCGTCGGAGGATCACGTGCACTACAACCTCCTCTTCTACTGCACCGTTAAAAGCGAGGAGTTAAACCGGGATGAGAGGTGGCTTCACGAAGGTGAGGTCGCGTGGGTTAATCCAAAGGAGGTTGAAGTAACACCTCCAGTGAAACTCGCATTGGACAGGCTCGATCCTCGCGTACATTAAAAAGCCTTAGATTAAAATGACCGTTTTTTTGGTTGAGGATGTTTCTCAAAGCTTCAAGAATCTCTCACCTTACGAAATCTTCGAGAAAATCGCGGACGAAGAATACTCTTTTTTCCTTGATTCAGGGTGTGACCCAAAAAAACTAGGCCGCTACTCAATCATGGGGGCGAATCCTTACTCAGTATTGCGAAGCCGAGGAGAGGAGATAGATTATGTTTCCGGCGGGAAGGTTGAAAGGATTGAAAGCGACCCCCTCAAGTTTTTAGAAGAAAAGCTTTTCGAGGCAAAAGCAGATTTTGAAAGTAATCTGCCCTTTGTCTGCGGTGCTGTCGGCTACTTCTCCTACGACCTTTGTCGGCAGACTGAAGGAATCAACCTCACCGGCATCGAGGATCATAAGATGTATAATCTGGAATTCGGATTCTACGATGTATCCCTTGTCTGCGACAACATTGAGGGGAAAAAGTATGTTAGCGCTCAAGGCACGTCTGAGGAGGAATGCAAGGGGAAAATAAAAAAATTTTCAGACAAGTTAATTACAAATAAAAGAAAAAACATTGCATCCCAAGAAAAAAACGTAAAAGACATTGAATCCAACTTCACTAAATCCGAATACTTTAAAGCAGTCGAAAAAATCAGGGACTACATCCGCGCAGGCGACACCTACCAGGTGAACTTAGCCCAAAGATTCCAAACCGAATATGACGGAGACGCGTGGACGCTCTACAAGAACCTGAGAAAACTTTCTCCAGCGCCTTTCTCCGCCTACCTAAACTTCGGGGAAACCAAAATCCTATCCTCATCCCCTGAACGATTTTTGAAAATAAGAGGCGGTATTATCGAAACCCGTCCCATCAAGGGAACCCGACCGCGGGGTGAGACACCCAAAGAAGACAAGCGTCTTGCGCAAGAACTAACCGCATCCGAAAAAGACAAGGCCGAGCACATAATGATCGTCGATCTTGAGCGAAATGACTTGGGAAAAGTCTGTCAGTTTGGGAGCGTCCGCGTCGCCGAGATGGAGGTTACCGAGTCTTACGCGAACGTCCACCACATGGTGTCGACGGTAAGAGGCAGGCTTCGGGAAGGCGTCTCAGTAGTCGACTGCATCCGCGCAACTTTTCCGGGAGGCTCCATCACCGGCGCTCCTAAAGTCCGTGCGATGGAGATTATTGACGAGCTTGAGCCGACGCGCCGGGGCTTGTATACTGGTTCAATCGGCTATATCGGATTTGACGGATCGTGCGACTTAAACATAGTGATACGCACCATGATAGTGAAAGACGGGAAAATTTTTTTCCACGTCGGAGGCGGAGTAGTATACGACTCCACACCCGAAGGAGAATACCAGGAGACGATGGATAAGGGGGAAGCGTTGTTCGATTCATTAAATTAACATATCTTATCCGTTTCTTTCTGTATTTTTTTTTATTTACCAGATAATTCAGTCTGCACCATCATGGAAAGGGTTCGGTTCCGAATATCCTTGTTAAACTGAAACCTTTCCCACGTTTCCCGGCCAAGGATTGCAATCTCTGCTGCGATACACATCTGGTTCACTATACTCGGATAGTTAACGTCTAGTCTAGCTAAATCTGTCAATTGCCTGTCTTCCACGATTTGGTAATGCTGTCTAACTCTAGGGTCAAGCAGTACTCGTCCCTCTTCTTCTCCGACGTCTTCTGGATTAAAGACGATTTTGTCGACAACCAGTTTTTGAACACGCTGGGCTGTGGCAAGATCCACCTCCTCGAACGGAATCCTCATTTCATGTTTCTTGGCGATGATGAATAACTCATTTCCCCCTTCAATGAACGGTTTTGCGCGGGCTTTTATTTTGGCAGGGCAGTCAAGCTCTTTTAACGCGATGGAAATCGAAGTCTCATTAATGCCCTTGAACAATTTTAATGGGTCAGCCCGTTCACGGTATTCCCTGGCAAGCTGTTTAGCGGCGGATGCAAGTTTTTCTTCTGGACTTGGCCCCCTATGGCCTCGTTTTTCCATTACTTCATAAACTTATTGGGTGAAATGCAATAATAATCTAGGATATGGCCAAGATCATTTTTAATGGGAAGCTTGTGGCGGAAGAAAAAGCCAGCCTCCCCCTATTCGACTGGGGTGTCTTCTACGGCTTCGGAGTCTTTGAGAGCA
>JBDRAY010000060.1:0-4449 GCA_043823295.1 Methanobacteriota archaeon
AAATACTTGCTGAATTTTCCTAGTGCGTACGCGTCGTGGATGCTAAGTCGAGTCCGCGGGTCAAGTAGGGCAGGATGACTTTCACGACGATCTCGGACATTCTGAACGAGTTTAGTTGTAAACGAATCGGAAAGCTGCCCGGCATCGAATTGTCCCCCAACCTCGTCTTCAACCGCAGCATACAATTTCAGGAGGATTGAGGGTTTAAGACCGTCAATAGATGCTAGTATGGCGCCCGCATTTGGCCTACACAGTCCAGCCTCAATCAGGTTATCCCCAGCAATCTCGTCGGCGCCCTGTTTTACTGAAGCCATAATCCTCCTTTGGATATTACCCACAACACGCTCGTCTTCGGGAGATAAACCCTCTCTATACCCTTTAGGTCCGGGGCCGATAACAGTGTGAGGCATACCAAATTATTGAGTGGAAGATAAAATAAATCAAAACACAATACTCTGAGCCTCACACGCGGAAAGAACTGTTTTAGGGGGGTTTCAGAAATATGGGTTTTCCCCGTTGAAAAACCTCCTACTTTTTCCTCATCGCGTGGGCGAGGTCGATGAAGTACACGCCTTCCTCAGTCTGGACTATTATGGGTTTGCCTCGCATGAGGGAGGCCACGTCAATCTCGTATTTACCCTCCTCAAGGATTCGAATTGTTTCAATCCCCAAGTTCAAGGACTTACCCTCCTCACGCATCCTCAGAAACTCCCGGTCAAGCCAGTTCAAAGACTTTTTATCTTCAACACGCTCAATCAATGGCTCCTCAACAACCTTCGAGTCATCACGAACTACGACTTTAGACTTAAAAACAGGTTTACTCGAGTCAAGACCACCAAAATCCTGATCCCTAACCCCGCGAATATACATCAAAAACTTTTTCCCACAGTCACAGCCACCCTTGCGCATAATCCCCTTGAGCTCGTCCGAGCCCTCAAGATATATTTTACCGCAGACCGTGCATTTATAAGGCATCGTTAATCTACTTCTTTCCAGCTGAAACAAGGATTCTTTGAGGCTCCTTCTTCATCTTTTTAATGAGCTTGGAGGGTCCGATAACAGTCATACCGCCGGTCGTGCCTCCAAGAAGGCGGATCAACCATTCCTTCAGACCGCCGTCAGTCTTCTCCCTCAAGTTCGAGACCTCAATCCCGGGGAAATCATCGGAAACCTGCTTCATAGTAGACTCGATAAGTTCCGTCTCCTCCTTCGGGGATAGACTCTCCTCAAGAACAAGGATCTTATTCTTCTTAATCCTGTCAAGGATGAACTTCATTTTCTCCTTCCCATCCTTTTCCGCCAACACTTCTATTGAAACAAACTCTAATTCAATATCCATTTTACCTTGAATGCTTAGCGATCACGTTGTACAAATCCGTTATGTTTTTACCCGTTTTACCGGAAACCGCCACAACCGGGTGCTGGGGGAAAGCCTCCTGAATACGCTCCGCATCAGCGTCTTTTAAATCCATTTTATTAGCTACAATAATAACTGGGATATTACGGGCCTCAAGATTGCCGATGATAGTTATGTTCACTTGAGTGTAAGGGTCTTTTCCAGCATCCATCACCACGAGGGCAGTGTCGACGTGTTCAAGCCACTTAATCGCCTCAATAACCCCCTTAGTCGCCTCCTTCGCCCGAGCTCTCGCCTCCGTTACATCAAGCCCGAATTCCAGAAAATCTTCGTAATCGATTTTCGTGGCAATTCCAGGCATGTCCAAAAGATTCATTTCAAGAGTCTTCCCAGACGCCTTCACAATAACATGCTCTTTCTTTTGCACTTCCCGGGTTTCATGAGGAACTTCAGACACTTCACCTACGGGAGTGCCAGTCCAGTCCATGGATATTTTATTGGCGAGAGTAGTTTTACCGGCATTTGGAGGACCATAGAGTCCAAGCCTAATCTTCTTCCTCTTACCGAAGATTTTCTTAACCCAACCAATAAGTTTCTTAAACGGCAAACTAAATTACCCCCGAAAGTATTGGGATTATATTAAAGACTAAGGCTTAAATATGCACGCATTCCACCAAAAAATACCAACCCTCAAAGCAGTTTTATTCCAAGAAAAACCAATCCAACAAACACAAACAGCGAGATGACCAATAAAATCAAGCTGAGTATTAAGGTCGACAATACAACAGCTACTGCAGACTTAAATCTAGAAGTCTCATGAATCAACGAGAGTCCGATAACACTTTCCACCAAAACCAGAATCCACACTAAAAATTGAATTAAATAAGCTCCAGAGGGGGGTAAACCCATAACGTTGAAGAGATATCCAATCAAGGAACCAATAATGCCCCACACAAAAATTATGTATAAGAGCAAGACTATCGTAGATTTCAATTCCCCCCATCCAGCAAACAACTTGATTGTGAAGTGGGCGACCACACAGTAGAATATTAACAGAAGGACGGCGAATAAGGTTCCGATAAAGAAACCCCCAATTATGAAAAGTTTATTTAACGCATCCAAGGGGAATGCGGGTAACGCCAGACTGTTAGATTTCAGCAGGAGGAATGTAAGCCCTAATGTGAATTCTATCAGGTAGAAATATATTATTTGTTTTACCGGTTTTTTAGAGGCGATTTCACGGATGACCTCGCCGTTAAAGGTGAGCACCCCAAGTATTCTCCGTAAAAAAGAGTTTGAGATTTTTTTTATTGAAAACTTTTTCAAGACTTGTGTTGTTTTCGGCCTTACAGCATCACTAATAGTCTTCTTTTCCACTACAGTAGTCCTGCAGACTGGACACTCAAGCCATTTTTCATCGACAATACTATCGCATTTAGGGCAATATGCCATGAAGTGATTTAGAATTGACGTTTATTAAACTTTTTAAAGGATTACTTCCAATATAATGTCTCTCCCGAATTGGGAATGTGAGGATTTGAAAACTTGAACCCGCAAATGGGAGGTGAACTACTATGGGATACCAGAAATACATTGCCGAAACATACAAAGGCATTAGGAAGAAGATTAAAGACCCCAAGAATGTTGAACTTCGAGAACTAATAGTTGAACGAAAAAAGAAATGGCGTAAAGGAAGCTCGGTCGTTAGAGTCGAACACCCTACGCGCATAGACAAGGCTAGGAAATACGGTTACAAGGCTAAACAAGGATTTGTCGTAGCGCGCGTAAGAGTTCGAAGAGGCGGAGCTAGAAACGCAAGGCCTCGATCGGGTAGAGGTCCCGGCAGGATGGGTTTTCTCAAGCTTACTCGTGCGAAAAGCATCCAGAGTATTGCAGAGGAGAGAGGCCAGAAAAGATTCCCCAACCTTGAGGTTTTGGGAAGCTATTGGATGTGGCAGGACGGCCAATACAAGTGGTATGAAATCGTGTTTGTCGACCCGGCTCACCCCGTCATCCAAAAGGATGGTGACGTGAACTGGATTTCCAAGCCAAGCCATAAAAACAGAGTTTACAGGGGACTGACTCCCGCAGGACGCAAGGGACGCGGTTTGAGGAAGAAAGGCAAGGGAGCGGAAAAAGTAAGGCCCAGCATCCGAGCAAAAGGCAGGCAAGCCAAGTAAGGATTATGCAGCTCGACGGGGGGAAAATATAGAAAAATTACGGAAGTTGTAAAGTGAAGTCTACACTCGTTATTTTATCAGTAAATGAGATTGGCGGATTACAAACCATATACGAGAAGATTCCAATAAACTCTGTTGATGAAGTCTTTGCCATGGACGGGGGTTCAACTGACGGAACCCTAGAATTTTATGAGAGAAATAGGATCAGATACATCATCCAGAAAAAACCGGGGAGAGGCAGTGCAATACTTGAGGCACCCCAACACGCAAAAGGCGATATCCTAGTGTATTTCAGCCCTGACGGAAACGAAGACCCAGATGAAATACCAAAACTAGTAGGGAAAATAAATGAGGGATATGACCTCGCAATCGCCTCCCGCTTCATAAACGGAGGGCTAAGCGACGACAGCGACGACCCACTTCTAATCAGAAGATTCGGAAACAACTTCTTCACATTCCTGTCAAACATCTTCTTCCATACTGGAGTAACGGATGCGATAAACGGTTTGCGAGCGATAAGGAAAAAAAGCCTTTTAAAACTCGACCAAGACGCGAGCGGACACGAAATAGAATTTCAAATGACGATCAGGTGCGCGTTAAATAACATGAAAATCGCAGAAATCCCAACACATGAAGACCAACGGATCATCGGGAAACGGAAGGCAAACACTTGGATTATGGGAGTGCGTTTCAGCCTATTCTTCCTTAAAGAGTTGTGGAAAAGTAAGAAAAAATAAATAGAAAATTAAAGTAACCCAATATTAATATTCAAACAGCGTATACTATTGAATAGAAAAATGCTCCGGTAGTGTAGAGGACTATCATGAAGCCCTGTCGGAAACTTTAATAAAGTTTCATCAAAGGGACCATCTTCGGCTTTTATGGCCTTGATGACCCAGATGTGAACTACGT
>JBDRAY010000061.1:0-4139 GCA_043823295.1 Methanobacteriota archaeon
GTGGACTTCAAGGTGATGAACGTAAGCTACGGTTCAGCAGGTCCCGGAGAGACGGTGCGTGTTAACGTCGCGCTCAAAAACGTTGGGAAGGCGAAAGCCGAGGACGCGACGGTAAGCCTCTCCCTCTCAAGCCCCTTCGTACCAGTGGACACGACCGAGCGATACGTCGGCCCGGTCGGCGGCGGAGAGATCATTCAGGCGTCGTTCGATGTGGCAATCGGTTGGGATGCTGAGATAAAACCATATTCGATACCCCTGAAAATAAGCTATAAGGTGGGGGGAACCTCTTATAATCTAACGAAAGACATCGGTATTGACGTCACGGGAAAAGTCATCCTAGAAATCATAAACGTCGACACTTCGCGCGGCCTTCAAATTGATGTCGCAAACATCGGAACCCGGACCGCTGAGGGAGTAAAAGCAATACTGACTCCTGCAGACGGCGGAAACTTCACGCAAAGAAATATGACGCAGTCCCAGCAAGCCGGAAGTCCAGCGGGAGCGCGCCCGCAGCAGGCTGCAAACCCGATGAGAATGTTTGCTGGCGGGGGGGGCTGGCAGAGCCGGCGGACAGGCATCCTCTACTTCAGGCACAGGAGCTTCGGCAACAGCCGGGGTGAGCGGACAGCTCATTGAATACAAGTCCAACATCAAACCCACTGCACAGACGACTTTTACCTTCGACAGCGCCCCGCAGGGTGACGCCATCCTGACTCTCGAGTACACGGGACCGAACAACGAGCGTGTGACGCAGAGAGAACTGTTGAGTTTAGGCGGTGCAGGCTCTGCTGTTCGAACCAATGCCGCAACCTCGTTAAACCGCACTGTAGGGTCAAACAGCACAAATTATTATTACATTGGTGGTGCTGTAGTCATTCTGGCTGGCTGGGTCGTATTTAGGAGACGGGTTGGAAAGCCCATCCGCCCGGGTATTCTTTCCAAGAAGAAGTAGGTTTAAACCGAACATGCTCGACATCGCGCTTAAAAACGTGTTCCGGCAGAAGGTTCGCAGCCTGCTTACCGCCCTTGGGATAGCCATGGGAATTGGCTTAATCCTCACCCTTGGGGCTATAGGCGAAGGCTTGAACCGGCAGATACAACAGTCTTTCGGGGATATGGCTGCGGTCGTCGACGTGAGATACAGGGGTACTGACGAGGGCATAACCGAGGACATGATAGCGGACATCCGGGATATCGAGGGTGTGAAGAGTGTCGCAGCAATCGGTGAGTACCAGATAACCCGGGGGAGGATGGACTTCGGTTTCGGGGGGCACATGAGCTTTGCGATGGGCGGCGGCTCATCAAACCTCATGTTCACCGCCCTTAATCCCGAAGACCAGGAGTATCTCATCGGCGAAAATATCGCGGCCGAGGAGGGACGCAAGCTTGACACTTCGGACGACGGCCAGTACGTGGTACTGCTTGGGGCGACGACCGCTGAAAACCAGTACCTTAACGTCGGGGACGAGATCGAGTACCAGCGCAGGGTAGAAAACGACGACGGGGAATACGAGACTGAAAGCTTCTACTTCGAGGTCGTCGGAATACTCGAGTTCGCAGGGGAATCAGACGTCGACGAAGCAGCGTTCGTATCGCTTTTGACCATGCAGGAGCTTGAGGATGACGAAGAGATTACTCAACTAAAGGTTAGGCTAGAGAACATCGACAACGTTGAGAATATCACCAGCGACATAAACGCGCTAAACGACGAGATATTCGCGATGTCCCCTCTCGAGATGGTGCGCCGGCTCGAAGACACCCTCGGGACGATAACCATGGCAGTCTATGGGATAGGGTTGGTCTCAATAATCGTCGGCGGTATCGGAGTTATGAATACCATGATCATGAGCGTTATGGAGCGTCGGCGTGAGATAGGGGTTATGAAGGCGATTGGCGCGACTACGGGAAATATTTTAACCCAGGTACTTCAGGAGTCTGCTGTATTGAGTTTTTTCGGGGGATTTATAGGCTTGCTACTTGGTTACGGGTCGATGACGCTTGTTAACACTTACACCACTTTCGTAACGGTTTTAACTCCAGAATTGATTGGAATCGGATTTGGTTTCTCGCTTGTTCTTGGAATGGGTGCTGGGCTCTACCCTGCTTGGGCGGCGTCTCAGCTTGACCCCATCGAGGTGTTGCGTTATGAGTGATGGGGAGATAGTTTGCGAGGACTTGTTCAAGACTTACAATATTGGGAAACCTAACGAGTGCAGGGCAGTAAACGGGATAAACTTGACGATTTCGGCAGGGAAGATCGTAAGCATTATCGGGCCTTCAGGAAGTGGGAAATCCACATTATTAAATCTTATAAGCTGCCTTGACACGCCAACAACAGGGGAAGTATACATTGAGGGTGTTGGAATAACTCCTTTAAACCAATTCGAGAAGGCGCGGCTTCGGAGGGAGAAATTGGGTTTCGTTTTCCAGCAATTCAACTTGATCCCGACCATGAGTGCAGCCGAAAACGTTGAGCTTCCGATGCGTTTTATGGGAGCCTCGAAAAGTGAACGTAAAAGTAGGGTTAAGGAGATACTGGGGCTTGTAGGCCTTGAAGACAAGGCGGGGAACCGGCCCACACAATTGTCTGGCGGGCAACAACAGCGCGTGGCTGTTGCTAGATGCCTTGCAAATGACCCCCAGATAATTCTAGCAGACGAGCCAACCGGAAACCTAGATACTAAGACTGGCCAAAACATTTTGGATTTGCTGCTCAAACTGAACAGAGAGCAGAACAAGACTCTTGTGATGGTGACTCACGATCAGAGGATTGCGAAGATGGCGACAAGAACCATCAATATCGTTGACGGAAAGATTGCAAAGAAGAGCTCACATAAAGTTAAGTAGCGCAAATACTGTGACTCCCAGAAGGAGTAGTCCAATCAGAAGTAGCATTGAAATCCTGTGAATCTTCTTCTCCTTTTCCGTGAGGGGGCGCAACTCTTTCTCGTGTTTTTTCTCTAGGTGCGCTCCTAATGCAAGTCCTATTGCCAATCCAAAGCCGGGACCTAAGGTTACTGCGAAGACTATGTTTCCTAGCGCTATCCCTATTGGAAGTGTTACCGCAAAACCTAATGGCAGTCCCAATGCCATTCCCATTCCAACAAAATGGCCTTTAGGGTGTTTGCCGGTTTTCCTGTACTCGTCTCTTTGAACCTTGAATGCGGAAAAAGCGATTACTATCCCAACTACTGCCAAGACAAATACGACTAAGCCAATCCAGGGAATTAATGCCATATGAAAAAATTAGTTTACCTTAAAATAAATAGAAATGGTTGTTTATTATTATCTGTGAAATGTAATTTACTTGAATGCTTGAATCCACTTTCCAACACATTCAGGGGGTTGGCGCAGTCACGGAGAGAATGCTTTGGAAGCAGGGCTGCCTTATCTGGGAAGACTTTCTCACTGGAAAATATGAGTGTTCACTGAAAAGCAGGAAGGTCCTGAAGGCAGGGATTTTGGAGAGCAAAAGCCGCCTTGAGGTATTCGATCACACATACTTTCGGGAGGCTCTTTTCGGAAGCCTGGTTTGGAGGGCTTATGGAAAATTTCGGAATCACGCCTGCTTCCTGGATATTGAGACTACAGGACTCTCCCCAAAGGAGCACATCGTAACGACAGTGTGCGTCCACAGTCCCAACGGAACACGAGATTACGTGGAAGGCAAAAATCTAGCTGAATTGAAAGATGACTTAGATAAATTCAAGTACATCATCACATTCAACGGCGCCCGATTCGACCTACCCTTCCTTTCCAAGAGGCAAGGAATAAAATTCCATCAAATCCATTTGGACTTGATGTATCCTTTATACAAGCTGGGATTTAACGGAGGTCTTAAATCCATTGAAAAACAATTGGGCATGGATCGGGACACGAGCGGAGTGACAGGTTTTGACGCGGTCCGACTCTGGAAAGCCTACAAGAAAAACAAGACCGTCGAAGTCGCAGGACAAAAAGTCGCAGGAAAAAAAGCACTTAAACTGTTGATAGAATATAACCGTGACGACACGGTAAACCTGGAACAACTGACAGACTTTGCAGTGGAAAAACTCACTGAAATAGAAAAGACTCAGATGACTTGGGGAAAATAGAAGAAAGAAAAAAAGTTGCTCCCGCCGAATCATCAACATCGCAGA
>JBDRAY010000062.1:0-2313 GCA_043823295.1 Methanobacteriota archaeon
GTGGAATTTCACCTTCCTTATTATATCGTCTGCAATTTCCTCTGCGGAAAGGTTCTTCCAGGTCTCTCCGACGCAATAATTGATGTCCTGCCGGTTCACGGCCCAGTAACTTATTGCCTGAGGTGTCGAGAGGTGAAAATCGATCATCACGGTTACGGGCCAGTTCGTAGGCACGTCAAACGGCTTCACGACATGAACATTGTCGTCAAATTCCTTCAAAACCCTTCCAACAAGAGATTTGAACTGCCCAAATACTCTCGGTGGAACGTCGGAAGGGTCAATATCCTTAATAAACTTGAGTATTTTCAGCTTGGAGATGTCGTCATACCTGTCTTTCGAGACGTTTCGTTCCAAATATCGTTCCGCTGAATGTCCCCTATCGGTCACCGGAAGGCGCTTTTCGTAATTCTCATATAAAAGAAGATTGAAATATTCCTTCCTCTGGCTTTCCTCAAGCCCCATGTCACCCAAAAGCGTTAAATCATCGTTATAGAGGTCTGGGTTGTCCGTGATGTTCAATCCATCCACGATCCCGATGTCTCTCCGACCACTCAAGACAATCTCATCGAGTATCCATGCTTCCTTCAAAGGTGTCAGACTCATCAAAGTCTTCCCGCAATCCAACAGAAGCCCTCTCGACATGGCTGCATACTTAGCCTGCGGAGGAGGTTCGTCCATGACAACACCCTGGGCGCGAAACGATTCAAACAAATCATCGTCCTGGGAATAACTCATTATCGTCAAAGTGCTTCCATTATTCCATTCCCAATAATAATCCGTCCCTTGCTCGTTCTTCTTGGTCTGATACCACGGCGGCGCCCACTTCTTCAGTTCCGGCACCAAAACACGACCTATATGCAACTTCCAATCCTCACCCGTCATAATCAGGTTCACGGGCGGTTTTATCCCCAAAGACGACTTGCGGTAATACTGCCCATACTGCTCAACCGCATCCGGGTCGTCCTTAGATACTGAAGTCCACGGCTCATACCCTAAAAGCCAAGAAATCAAGACGTTTATGGTAACGCAACTATTATGATGAATCAATCCGCCGGCAAAATAATTATGATATTCAGGTACCGTAAAATCAAATACCTCTTGACAACCAATAAAGTTAGTGCTAATTATTTTATTACCATTAACTAACAGAGGAGGAGAATATGAATGTAAAATATCAAGGTATGGAGAATCAACTTCGGGAACTGATTGAAAATCAGAAAATGCAGTTGCGCAAGGTGTCTGAAATCTTGGGTGTGCATGTATCAACTCTAAACCACTGGCGCAAAAGATTTGGGATAAAAACTCAAAGAACTGGGCCAAGGGACGGAGAAGGCTCTCCTTTATGGAAGGGAGGAAAGAAAATGGTTGGAGGATACCTTTATATTTACTCTCCCGATCATCCTTTTCAAACACAAGGGCATTACGTTTCCGAGCAGAGACTCGTAATGGAGAAAAAACTTGGTCGCTTCCTTGAACAGAACGAGGTTGTCCATCATATAAATGGGAAACGGGCCGACAACCGCCCCGAAAATCTTGTACTGTTTCAAAATAATGCCGACCACCTTCACCACGAACTAAAGGGGAAATGTCCAAACTGGACTCCCGACGGGAAGAAACGCCTCGATGCAGCGATACAAAAGAGCGCCACCCTCCGGCGGTTAAAATCTTGTGGTGATCTGCCGCCTCTATAATACACCCATCGCTCATCTCTACTCGGTAACACTCATGAAGCCCTTCTTTCCTGAACGGGGGGAGGGCTTCAGTTATTACTTTTTTATTCCCATCCCATGCAAAAACATTAAATGGTTTCCCATTATCGTATAATTTCCAGAGAGGTACTTCTCCGTCTGGTGTATCTATAAGTACTTGATTTGAAATACATTTTCCAATCTTGTTCGAAGAAATTGCCGCTACCGTAGTCTTCTCACGGCACATATCCAAAAGACGTTTCTGCCAAGGATAGGGCTTCCAGAAAAACGTTCTATGAGAAGCCTTAAATGCCGCAACCCTTTCAGCAGCAGTCTCTCCAGAAGCAATAGGTATTTGAATGTTTGCTTTTCTCATCCTTAATCCAATTTAATTTCAGGGGGAACCCAACCCCTTCGAGGTTGCGGCCCCTTGAAAGACTTGCTTTTATACTTCCGGGTCTTCCTTACAGTCTTTAAAGCAGGACCAGGCTTCCGCTTCTCCACCAAAACAACCCCGGAAACCAATTCCTCCAAACGAACAGTCAAACGCCCTATGGCACCCTCCAAATACATCACGCGCTCACCTAAAGTCTTGTCACCCATTCAAAGACCTCTCAGGACCAAA
>JBDRAY010000063.1:0-33314 GCA_043823295.1 Methanobacteriota archaeon
ACCATTTCTGTCGCGATTTTAATTAATACAGGAGTCGTCAAATTTTGCAATAAATGCCAGACCGTTTTTTTTGACTTAAATGATTTTTCGATTTCAACTGAAAAACCACCACCCATCGAAGAAAACGTTGATTCTTTTTTCTTTCTGGCTTTCTTCCAGCCAGCGAATAGGCGTTTCATGGCTATTGCGAGATTGTCAGACTCTTCAAGTTCTATTGGTGTGCCCGTATCAAGCCACTCTCGCTTAAAACGTTCTATGGTCTGCGGCAGTTTATCCACTTGGACATTAACGGCATCAGCCGCATTTTGTAAAACAACACTATCAAAGACCTTATCCTTTGGTATTACTGGTAGCGAGTTAATCGCTTCATTAAAAAGGCTCTCTTCTCTACTAGTTTCTTTACACGCCGCTTTCCCAGCCTTAAACTCTATTCGCACGACGCCGTCTTGTATCCTCGTCGCCTTGACTATTTTTATCTTACCTGCCTCGCTTGTGTTGTCGAGGTGTGTTCCGCCGCATGCTTCGGCGTCAACTCCCGCGATGTCGATGATGCGCAATTCCACACCCGGGACTGCACCACCCTGGTAAATCCTAAAACCATAGCGTTTCTCAGCCTCCTCGCGGGGGAGGGCGAGCTTTTTCACTGGAAGAGCTGCAGCCACAATTCTGTTCGCCTCCTGTTCGATTTCCCGCAGCTCACCGTCTGAAACCGCCTTGTAGTGCGTGACGTCAAGCCGTGCCATGTCAACTGACTTGTGGGCGCCAGCCTGCCAGATGTGCGGGCCCAACACCTTGTTGGCTGCGGCGTTTATTATGTGGGTTGCAGTGTGGTGTTGGGTAAGTTGGAGTCGTCTTGCACCATCGATAACACATATAACCTCAGCACCTACTTTAAATTGTTTAAAATCATTATCAATTCCGGTATATCCTTCAAGAATGTGTAAAACTACTTTTCCAGCCTTCTGAACACTTACCACCTTCATTCCATTAATTTTACCAAGATCTGGATTTTGCCCGCCACCTTCTGGATAAAAGTATGTTTTATCTAAAACTAGATCATATGGGAATACCTGCTTTATTGCAAGTATTTTTGCTTTGAATGTCAACTTTCCAGGTTCATCGTAATAACATAGTTTTGTTTCAGGTATGTTCTCTACTTTAAGTTCAGGGACAGTATTTTTTTCATCTTTCTTTTGATGTCTTTCCTCCACCATCAAGTAGAAGTCGTCAGGTATTGTTACTTCGGGTTTCACTTCCTTAATTGTTTGCGGGTGGATTCCCTGACTGTCATAAAGTTCCACAAGCTTTTCAGTGGAAAACGATTCACCATCAGAAATCATCCGGGATACGACTGCGCGAGCCTTCTTCTTTCCCTCGGAAAAGCGCCCTTTCTCGGTCTCGAGGATGTCCCAGAGGCTTCCCACCTCGGAAAGCTCGGTATACCATTTCCCGAACTCTTTGATGTGGATTTCAAACACTTTGTTCAAGTCGAATGTGAAATCATATTCATCCATGAGCGTCCAACACCTGCGCAGTATGTTTCTAAGGTTGTAGCCGCCTCCCACGTTTGAGGGGAGTGCGCCGTCGTGTATTGCGACGAGAAGCGTTCGCGCGTGGTCGCCGATAGCGTATAAAGCGCGCATGCGGTAGACCTCCCGCTTCAGAATTTCAAGGTCTACTCCAACTTCTTTCGCCACGTCCCGCCAGACAACTCCCGCGTTCTCTATTTCGTCGAAGGCGAGAAGGCCGGCGTAGCGGGCGAACTTATTCCAGATTATTTTATCGGGCTTGACAGCAGTCTCCTTGTAAAGATATTCCATAACTTTCGGGAAGACCGTGTCGTAGCTCATCGGAACTCCTTGGGAAAACCAGCTCCAACGCTCAAGACCCGCGCCCATGTCAATGACTTTGGTCTTAAGCTCCCTGTGGCTTCCGTCAGGTAAGACTTCATACTGCATGTAAACCTGGTTTCCAAGCTCAAGGCCGCGGGAGAAGAATTCCATGCTGGGCCCGAAATTGCCGCCGCCAGCCCACACGTCTTCATGGTAAAAGATTTCTGCAGGTTTGATACCCAAACCTTTCGTCAAAAACTCGTGCATCTGAAGTATCCCCTCGTCCTTGAAGTATACGTGCTTTTCGGGCGTGTTGAAGGTGTGTTGGCCGGCCATGATAAAACCTGTGTAGTGGCGGCCTGTTATTCCAACGCTGTCTATGTCTGAAAAGCGAAGGCAAAACTGGGGTTCTAGGACGGCGCCGGCGGGAGGCGGGACTTCACCTGAAACAACATATGGTTGAAAGTCGTTTACGCCTGCGTTTACAAAGTATAGTTCGTCATACCAGCGGCAGACGACTGGGTAACGCTTGATCGGGACGTAATCCCACCTTTTGAAGACTTTCACGTACTCGTCCCAAGCCTCCTTGTATTTGAAGGGCTTTCGAGCAAGCTTTTCACCAATGAACCGGTAGCCTCCCGAGCAAACGGGTTCGTCGCAAAAGTCTCGCTCAGATTGGCTCCAGAAGCCTCGACCGCACTTCGAACAGACCTTGCGGGAAAAGCCGATGGAGGCGAGGCTTTCCACGGGATAGTATTTCCCGTAGTTTTCGTGGAATTCCGGCTTCATCCGGCTTTTAAGTTCCCTGAAGTCTAGTGCCATGGCTAACTATATTTTAAACAGGATTTAATATTTAAACCTGGTATCGTTGATAATTCTATTCAGGGGGTGGTTATATTGGATACTTTGCCTCATGACCAGGTCGTAAAGATTCATTCGCGTGACATTGAGAAGCTAAAGCTTCGGAAGACCGTCTGGGATGAGGCTGGATCCCGGCCAGTCATGATTTCTGCCGTCATACCCACTTTCAACAAAAACGATCATAAATACAATAAGGCGCTCATGAGAGTTCTCATGGACTGTTGTAATCTAGTGGACAAGGGTATTTTAGACGAGATTGTAGTTGCAGAGGGCTCGAGAATGGAGGACGGGTCCCCGGACTTTGACTTCATAGAATTTATTCTCGCGGTTTGCTTCAAATACTGTAAGACGTTCAAGTCTGAGGTGGCGTTTATCAATCAACTTCCTGAAGGCAGGAAAAAAGCTCTTGAGGGGAGATTCGACTTTTGCGTCCGGATACTGAACCAGATAGATCCTGAACTCCACAAAATCTTTTTGAAACACAAACTGCTGACAGAAGACGAGATAGAGTTTCTAAAGCAGGGTAAGGGAGGAAACCTTTGGTTTTCGATTCCGGTGACATACGGAGACATTCTTTGTTTCGTGGATTCGGACATCGTTTCATTCAACGAGAACTACATCAAAGGTTTGTGCTACCCACTCCTTTCAAGTTGGGGTGAGAAAAACCCGAAACTTTTTTCAAAAGCCACTTACACTCGAAGACACAAGATGAAGCTGGGGAAATATAAAATCGGCGGCAGACTCTCAAGACTGGCCGCAATACCGCTTTTCAAGGTTCTCTCGGAAAGAAACATTTTAGATGGCCTCGACGCAGTCACATACCCCTTCAGCGGGGAATGCGCCTTCACCCGGGAAACACTGAATAACATACAATTTTCCAACGGATACGACATCGAGACTTCAGTGTTATGCCAGCTTTGGAAGAAGTATTCAGTGGAAAACATGGAGTTGGTTGACCTGGGATTCTTCCAGCATCTACCCGGAACCGAAGACCACACAGACGACATGCTCGAAGAAATCACGAAAGCCCTTTTCTACTGGATAAGAAAGTACGGCCTTAAAAAGAATCTCGGCAACATTGAAAAACTCTTAGACGACTACGAGAAAACCGCAAAGTCGACGCTCGACTGGTATGAAGTAAGGGCTACGAGACATCCAGGAAAGATTATTTACGGTAAAGAACAGCGGAACGAGGATTTAAGGCGAATCAGAAGATACAAGAAGATAATCATTAAGGGTTATAAAAAATCTTCCGGTTGGAAGCCCAAACTTTTAAAACCTTGGTCCGAAATCAAGGAAAAGACGGATAGCACGGTAGGATACTCTTACATGAATTTTAAGAACACACTCCAAGAGCGGGTTAACAAGTTTACTTCAGATACGATTTTGACAAAGATTCACGTACACATCGATAGAACCCGCAGCATAATAGACGAGCACATTAAATGATGTTTTACGTCGTATACACAGACCTTGACGGGACGCTCATAGATGAAAAGTACTCTTTTAAGGCGGCCTCCCAGGCTCTCGAAACCTTAAAGATTCACGGTTTTCCCCTGGTTTTCTGCTCTTCAAAGACGAGAGGGGAAATACTTTTTTATCGTGAAAAAATGAGTATTTCAGATCCGTTTATTGCTGAAAACGGCGCTGCTGCTTATATTCCAAAAGATTATTTCGATTTCCCCATTCCTGAAGCTAAAGAATTTGAGGAGTTCAATGTCTTGGAGTTTGGTTTGGAGTATGATAACCTATGGGAGAAAGTCGAGAAGATTTTAATTGATCTAGGCATTGAATACAAGACTTTTAAGGGTATGAGCGTGTCGGAGCTTTCGATTGATTCTGGTTTGTCTCTTAAGGAGGCGGCGTTGGCGAAAGACAGGGAGTATAGTGTGATTTTCAAGGCTGAGTGCGAGGACTCTATTTTAATGGAGGCTTTCAGGGGTGAGGGTTTAAGCTATACTCGTGGTGCGAGATACCATCATGTGATGGGAGCGCATGATAAGGGCGTTTCCGTGAGAGCACTTACTTCATTGTTTAGGAAGGTTAATGAGGAAGTTTTGACTGTTGGATTGGGTGATAGTTTAAATGATCTTGAAATGCTAGCTTCCGTGGACTTGCCCATTTCCGTGAGAAGGCCTGACGGAAGCATTGAGGATTTTGGAATTAATGGTATCTTGGAAACAGAATGTGTTGGCCCGATTGGGTGGAACGAGAGTATACTTGGCATTCTATCTGAAAAAACCGATTTAATATAAAATCAATTTAATTCATAAACGCGGTTTTTTACAATGCTTTCTACTGACGAGAAAATTAAAAGGGTTGGAAAGGCAGATATTGCAGTAATCGTTTCTAGTCGCAACAACGCCCCTACGATAGGATTCGTTTTACATCAAGTGGCCCAGGGGCTTAGAACATTTTTCCCCGATAAAAAGAGCGTGATAATCAACGTCGACGGTTTTTCACGTGACGGGTGTGCAAATGTTACTCGCGTCATAAAACTTCCCGTAAAAAAAATCGTTGTGAGAGACGTAAAATGCAATGGTGTAGGGGGTAAGGGTGCTGGCGTCCACACTGGAATGCGGATCGCATCAAAGCTTGGTGCTAAGGCGGTTGCCTTAGTCGACTCTGACCTTCGAAGTATTAATCCCGAGTGGATTAAACTTCTTTTAGGCCCCATTTTAGAGGGTCATTCTGAATTCGTCTCTCCATACTACCACAGATACAAGTATGATGGGACAATAACCAATTTCATTGGATACCCAATGGTGAGGTCACTCTTCGGGAAAAGACTTAGGCAGCCTATTGGAGGGGATACTGGTTTTTCAGGGAATTTTTGTAAAAAGGTGTTACACCATAAGCTTTGGGCTAGGCCTGAAACCGCTCAGTTTGGCATAGACTTTTTTTTAACGGGAGTGGCCTTGGGCGAGCAACTTAATGTGTCTGAGGCTGTGTTGGGGGTTAAAGTGCATGACGTCAAGGATCCTTCAAAGCATCTTGCGCCCATGTTCAGGCAGGTTATGGGGAGCATTCTAAACATCATTGAGGGTTATGATGATGTGTGGATGAAGATTTCTGGGAGTGAGGATTTACACAGGCATAGGGGCAGTATTAGATTCTCGTCTTCCGAACCTTTTGACGTTGATACAAACAGCATGATTAATTCTTTCCTGGGTGGTAGGGCAAAGCATATGAACACTTTAAAGTCGATTCTTCCGAAAGATTTATACAGGGATGTCGCCTCCATTCCCACGATGGCTGAAGAATTTATTTTTGACGCGGAATTGTGGACTAATGTGATTTATCACCTTATTCCCGCCTACTTTAGCACTCCGGCAGAGAAGAAGGAGGATATCCTTGATATTGTCAGACATATGTGGATGGGGAGGGTTGCCTACTTCACAATTGAGTCTAAGGATTTAAATGATCGTGAGGCAGAGCACTTGATTGAGGAGCAATCCCTGATTTTTGAGGAGAACAAGCAGCTTTTAGTTGACTTATACAGAAAGGCCCGGCAATGATTTCGAATCGGGAGGAACTATTAAAAGGCGAATATAAAGGAGATAGGGAGTCTCTTCTAAATTTTCTGGAAGCGGGACTTGAATTTGTATTGCCCGCAAATCTTTTCAAGGAAAATATATCTTATGAGGGTGGTGTACTCAAAGTCTCGGATTTATCTTATGATCTGGAAAAATTCGAAAAGGTTTATGTTGTAGGTTTCGGGAAGGCTTCGGGTTTTATGGCCTTGTCTCTTGAAGAAATTTTTGGTGATGAGATTGACGATGGTGTTGTTGTGGTAAAAGACAGGATAGAGGGTTTGCGAAACATCGAGGTCGTTTGCGGATCTCACCCTGTGCCCGACGAAAAAAGTGTTGAAGCTTCGAAAAAAGTTTTAAGGTTTCTTGAAAAAGCAGGTGAAAATGATTTGGTTATCTGCTTGGTCTCGGGGGGTGGATCAGCCCTACTTTCCTGTCCTGCAGAAGGAATAAATCTGGGTGAATTAACTCAGACTTCGAAACTCTTGTTGAATTCCGGGGCAAACATAAGTGAGGTGAACACTGTTAGAAAACACATCTCCCAGGTTAAGGGTGGATGCCTCTTGAAAAAAGTATTCCCGGCAACAATATTATCTCTCATAATTTCCGATGTGTCAGGGAACCGGTTGGATGTGATAGCGTCCGGCCCGCTAGTCCCTGACGACTCGACTTTTAGGGAAGCAGTTTCTGTCTTGAAAAAACACACTATTTGGTATAAGGTCCCGGACTCTGTGAGAGAGCACTTGGAATGCGGGGTAAAATGCACTATCCCCGAAACCCCTAAAAGGGGGGATGATATTTTCTCAAAGACTGAGAACGTAATCATTGCAGACAATTGGACTGCGATAAACGCCGTTAAAGACAAGGCGCAAGAACTGGGTTTTACGACGGTTGTCCCTTCCGACTTGTTTACAGGTGATGTTTACGAAGTCGCAAAAGAACATCTGGTTTTAATCGAGGAGATACAGTCCAACCCTTCCATCGGAAAACCTGCTTGCCTCATTACGGGAGGAGAGTCCACCGTCAAAGTATGCGGTAAAGGCTGCGGAGGCCGGAGCCAGCAATTCATGCTCTCGATTGCCAAAGGTATTCCCGGAAAGAATGTTGTTGCCGCCGCAATCGACACTGACGGAGTAGACGGTTTAAGCGACGCTGCAGGGGCGATAGCGGACGGGGACACTATCGCTCGTGCGGAAGAGGAAGGCCTTGATAGTCAAAGGTTTTTAAGGGAAAACGACTCCCACACGTTCTTCGAAAAACTGGGCGACACTATAAAAACAGGGGAAACAGGAACCAACGTAAACGAGGTAAGGATAATAATATGCTTATAAAACGCCATAACCTGCTTATAAATTCATGTAAAACCTAAGGATAACTGTAATGAAAATAACGGATAATAAATATATTATCATTATATTGTTTGCTTCTCTTTTCGGACTCCTAATCTTCAAGCCTTATTTTTTAGAACAACCTACTGGAAAATACATTGCTCCTGCGCCTTCAGTTTATGGATATGGTGGGGAACCGTGTCCATCAGGCATTCCAACTGCAAGTCCTTGTCCAGAAGGCCAGTATTGCTGTCAAACTGATGAGGGAACTAATGGTAAATGCGCTATGATAGGGGATGGGTGCTGTAAATCTTTGGATCGTGCGGCTGGATACAACCGCGAAACTTCGAAATGTTGTATTGCCATGGGTGACTCCGATTTCCAGCCAATCGAAATCATCGCATACGACGAAGTCTGCTGCGAGGAGAAGGTGAGGACTACCGGAAAGTGCGCGCGAGGAGAGAAATGCTGCTACTCCGGCGACTTCTTAAGCCACGCCTGCATGCCGCCGGCGGGAACATGTTGCAGAACATATACTACCGCGGAAGGATGTGCCTGGGGTGTTGAATGCTGCCAATCAACGAAGAGGCAGGAAATCGGTGAAATTAGCTACCCACTAGCGGCAAGCTGTAAAATGTCCGGTGCCGCATGCTGTGAGAGTGAAGAAACCAGGGTATCCCAGATGTTTTGTGCCACCGGCCAGGTATGCTGTAAAACACCGGATGGCGACGCCACATGCTATGACCAGAAAGAGGGGACGTGCTGTAAGGGTCAAGACGAATACGGTAAACCAGTAGTCTGTACGGACGGGAAGAAATGCTGTGACGACGGTTATGGCGATCGAACGGTATGTTATGATGAAGACCCGCCTCTGTGGTATGGGCCTTACACATGTTGCCATGTACCTGATGCTAATGGAGATCCTTTGATTTGCGACGAAGGCCAGAAATGCTGCACAAACTATGTAAAAACTATTGGAGCCTGTATTGACGAAGACGACGACTGCTGCGAGCTTAAGGGGACCTCATTAGCCAAGTGTGAGGATCCAAAGGATTGCTGCGTGAACTTGGACTCAACCGATGCAAGATGCTTTGATCCGGATGCGGGATGGGGTATGGATGAATGCTGCGGCGACGATGGGATGACGGTATGCGATGAAGGGTATTGCTGCGTATCCGGCAACAAGAGGGTAGCCCAATGCATTAAAAGTGACAATTGTTGTATCTGGGAAACGGGAGTGGGTGATTGTAAGAAAGCTAATTGCTGTGTCTCAGGCGACGGTAAACAAGGAGACTGCTGCGGCATTACCGATACGTGTTGTCAAGACCAAGACCAAGCATTCTGCATGCCCCTTGTGGTATCACAAACACACACTTGTTCGAGTGTGGAAAATGGACTTGTACCGCCATAACCAACTTGTATTACACTTAATTTTTTAGGGGGAAAATCAGGATATTTATTTCTAATCAAGATTAAGTTTTATTGATGCAATTTCTTTTCGCGACTGGTAATAAGCATAAGGTTTCCGAGGCCAACGAGATTGGAGGGGAGTTTGGAGTCTCTTTCAAACAGATTGAGTGCCCGTATCCAGAGCTTCGTAGCGACTCGATTTCTGAGGTGGCCAAGGAGGGTGCTAGGTTCGTATTTAACAAGATTGGAAAGCCCGTGGTCGTGGAGGATTCCGGTTTGTTCATTCAAGCTTTGGACGACTTCCCGGGGACGTATTCCGCCTTCGTCTTCAGTAAAATCGGGAATTTTGGGATACTCAAGCTTATGGATGATACTTCGAATAGGACTGCGGAGTTTAGATCCTGTATTGCATTCTACGACGGGAAAACCTTAAAATCGTTTGTCGGATCAGTTAAGGGAGATATCACTGAAAAGCCGGTTGGAGAAAATGGGTTCGGATACGACCCCCTTTTCATTCCGAACGGGTGCGGAAAAACCTTTGCCGAAGACCAAGAAACCAAGAAGAAGGTTTCACACCGTAGCAAGGCCGTGAAAAAATTCCTCAACTGGTATTCTTCGAAAAAGAGTTAAGTGTCGTCTGAAACCGTAATGTTTTCAACAGACACAGTTTCTAATACAACCGGCTCGGTAACCACCCTCTCAGTCTGAATTCCAATAGTCTGGAAATTATCCTGCCTCTCAAGCAGAATACCTCGCACCTTATCCCCGGGAACAAGCTCGTCGGGAGACAACAGGTAAATCTCGCCGCCGCCGACCGCGCACTCGTACGCCCGGTAAACATTCACTTCCCCCACAATTGATCCCAAACCCTGACGCACACTATCAAAGGCTGTGGGAACGTCATCAGCGAGGAACCTGAACAACATGTAGGCGTTGGAAAGCTCAACCATGGTTTCAGAAATCCCTTCAAAGGAAGTGTTCAAAACTTCCAACACACCTTCCGCACGCACGTATTCAGGCCGCAAAGGTATTGCAGCAACCTCCATCAAAGGTCTTTCAACCTCCATAATTGCGGAAGCGTTGCCGACTGGAACGACCTGGTATTGAATCATATTCGAATTGTTTTCAGATAAAAGAGGGGCAGGCGGTTGAACCTCAACAGAGCGAGTCATCCAGAAGAAGGCCGATAAAAGCATAATAGCTGAAACTAGGTATATCATGAACTTCTGGTTTTTCTTCCCGTCCTTAACAGCCTTATTTTTCCGGTTTTTCTTGGCCATGTTATGTCAATATACTTACGCAACATATTTATTTAATAATAACCCATTTTATACTTCATGAAATTTCTTAAAATCGATTATACGGCACAAGTAGAAGACGGTGTGGTATTTGACACTACAGACAAGAAGAAGGCTGAAGAAGCTGGAATATTCAATGAAAAAAGAATATACGCCCCACTACCCATTGTTGTTGGGGAGGGGCAGGTGATTGCGGGACTTGACGAAGCACTGGAAAAGCTTAAGGTTTCAGATTCTAAGAAAGTTGAGATTCCCCCCGAAAAAGGGTATGGGCTAAGAGAGCCGAGCCTGCTTCGGATCGTGCCTCTGAAAGTCTTCAAGAAAGAGAAGATTAATCCCGTTCCGGGTATGCCGGTTGAACTGGACGGGCGGCCTGCAAGAATCCAGACTGTTGCGGGAGGGCGCGTTCGAGTAGACTTCAACCATGATCTCGCCGGAAAAACACTGACCTATGACGTAAAAGTCGTGTCGGAAGCCACGACCGAGAAGGACAAGGTGCTGTTTCTCGCTGAAAAGAATTTCGACGAAACTGAAGGATTCAACGTTAAAGTCACCGGAAAGAAAGTGGAGGTAACAATCCCTGAGAAAGCGGCGAAAGATCGAGCCGCCCTCGTTAGGAAAGCATCACTTTCAGCCGAACTCTTCAAATTCCTGAATACTTCTGAAGTATCATACACTGAGGTTTGGAAGAACCCGTCTGCAAAAGCGGAAAAGACATGAAAATAGTTTATGTTCCATGCTACAGTAAATTAGACCCGCTTCCCATCCTTGAAAAAAATGTTGACGAACTTAAAGGATTCAAAAGAATTGGCATATGTTCCACAATACAATACCTGCCTTACCTGGAAAATCTCTGTCAAAAACTTTCGTCGGAAGGCTTTAAGGCTGTTGAATGCGGTCAAGTCCTCGGCTGTGATGTAAGCGTTGCACAGGAAAGCAAAGAGAAAGTTGACTGCTACTTATATGTCGGCTCCGGAATGTTCCACCCCACTGCAATCGCCCTGGAAACAGGCAAAAGAGTGTTTAAGCTAGATCCTGAATCACAAAACCTTTCTTTCATAGGGGATGATGAGGTGGGGAAAATCCGGAAAAAACGGAAAGGAAACGTTTCCCGAGCCCTTGATGCGTCAACTTTCGGATTACTCGTCTCCACTAAGACGGGTCAAATGGGCTTGAAAGACGCATTGAAAATTAAAAAGAGAATTGGAGAATCTGGGAGGGCGGCATTCATTTTCGCCGGGGAAGAAGTAAATCCCGACAGGGTTTTAGGATTTGATGTGGATGTGTGGGTGAATACTGCATGCCCCAGGATCGCTGAAGACTACTTTAAAAAACCAGTAATAAATCCAACAGACTTAAAGTACATACTAGAGGAAAAATGAGCCTGAATGTACCAACTGAAAAACTGGGGTCTTGCGCCTTAAAGATATCAGAGGACATAAAAAAGTTCGTTGGAAAAGCAAAAGCTGAAGGGGCAGTAATAGCGTTAAGCGGTGGTTTAGACTCCTCGGTTGTACTCGCTCTTGCCAAGAATTCAGGTGTAGACATTTACGGATTGATTATGCCAAACGTTGGCGTAAATAATCCACAAGACTGTGAGGATGCGATATTACTATCCAGGAAATTGAATGTTGCTTACGAGGTAATAGAGATCAATCAGGTGGTTGATTCCTTCAGAAGTCTTTATCCTTGGGGAAACTATTCTGGCGAAATAGTTAAAACCACTCAAGCCAATATCATGCCCCGCGTGAGGATGATTTTAAACTACGCCACAGCCAATCTTAAAAATTATGTTGTTTTGGGGACTGGAAACAGGACCGAACTTTTAGTCGGCTACTTTACTAAATACGGTGACGGGGGAGTGGATGCCCTGCCTATTGGCGGCCTTTATAAGACTCAGGTAAAGCAGCTGGCAAAATTTTTGGATATTCCAGACGCCATCATTTCCAAGACTCCTTCAGCAGGGCTTTGGAAAGGTCAGACTGATGAGGAGGAATTGGGTTTATCGTACGAAGAGTTGGATAACGTATTGCATAATCTCGTAGACCATGGGAAAACTTTATCTGAAGTAATTGAGATAACGGGAGTGGATAAGGAGAAAGTCAAATCAATCAAAGAACGGATAAAATTGAATGCTCACAAGCTATCTTGCCCACCCATTTTTAATCCTTTTGCTTAGATGCCCGTCCGAAATCATCTTCAATACGAACTACATCATCGAGATGTGGTGTGCTTATTTCGATTATTTTCACGTCGGTTAAGGCTTCTATTCTGTGTTTGTCTTTCGGGTGTATTGTTATCGAGTCACCTGGTTTAAGGATTATTTCCCCTTCCTCGTGAATTAATTTCATCTCGCCTTCATATACATGCATGGTCTCCTTCTTTTTCTCGTGGTACTGGTAGCTTAGCCTGCAACCTTTTTTAACTTCCATGATTTTCCCGGCGTACTCGTCTTCAACAGCGAGTATTATTTCACGCCCCCAGGGTTTGTCAATAACCTTGATGTCTACGAATCTCATATTTAATTAATTCTTTTGTATATGTTAAATCACTTTAATGATGGATATCTCAATTGTCGGGACGGGGTATGTTGGCCTTGTTTCCGCTGCAGGATTTGCCGAGAAAGGGCATAATGTCGTTTGTGTTGACGTTGACGAGGAGAAAGTAGACTTGATAAACAATAAAAAGTCCCCCATATACGAGGATGGTTTAGAAGAAATCCTGTCTGTCGTCTGTGATAGAAACCTTAAGGCTACAACAGATCTAGAGTCGGCTGTCAATTCTACTGAAATGACTTTTATTTGTGTGGGCACTCCCTCTGGAGATGATGGCAGTGTGGATTTACAGTACATAAAAGACGTTTCCGCTGACTTGGGTAAAATATTATCTCAAAAGGATTCTTACCACGTGATTGTGGTGAAAAGCACTGTTATACCGGGTTCGACAGAGGATGTTGTAATCCCTCTCGTCGAAAAAAACTCAAAAAAGAAGGCGGGTTCCGACTTCGGAGTAGCAATGAATCCTGAGTTTTTAAGGGAAGGCGCGGCTGTGGAGGATTTCGCAAATCCGGATAGGATAGTGATTGGTGCTATAGACCAAAAATCTGGGGATATTGTAGAACAGATATACTTTGATTTCACCGCACCAGTCCTCCGAACTAATGTGAAGACTGCCGAGATGATCAAGTACACCGCCAACTCGCTCCTTGCAACCAAGATCAGCTTCATAAACGAGATAGGCAACATGTGCAAGGAGATGGGAATAGACGTTTACGACGTTGCTAAAGGCGTTGGAATGGACCACAGAATTTCCCCAAGCTTTCTTAGAGCCGGCCCTGGATTCGGAGGCTCTTGCTTTCCAAAGGATGTTTCAGCTCTCGTGTATAAGGCAAATAAGATAGGTATCAAGCCGATACTTCTTGAGAGTGTTTTAAAGGTCAATTCCATGCAACCTATAAGGGTCTTTGAATTGGTCAAGGAGAAGTATGGGCCTCTTAAGGGAGTCCAGATCTCTGTTTTAGGTCTTGCATTCAAGCCTGGTACAGACGATATGAGGTATAGTCCCGCAATCAGCATAGTCAATTCCCTTGTGTCGTCGGGGGCGAAGATCGTGGCTTACGACCCGCAGGCTATTGAGAATGCGAAAAAGATTTTCGGTGATTCGATTGAGTATGCCTCTTCCGCTGAAAAGGCCTTGAAGGATTCTTCCCTCGCATTAATCCTTACTGATTGGGAGGAATTCAAGAATATTGATTAGTCGGTAATGAGAGAGAAGCGGGTTTTTGACACGAGAAAAATCGTGAAAACCGACCTTCTTCCAGACGACGTGGATTATGAGGGATTAAGCTGGTAGGATACTAGTTCATGAAGCCCGGTTTCTGGTATCCTACGCGCTCGTTTACTATGTCTATTTCCACCATTCCCGCCTGGTCTAAAACCGACGAGAAAAACAATTCGATTTCCTCACGCGTCAGGTGAAGCCAGAGTTCGTTCAAGCCGGTCGAATAGACGTTGTGCGCAAGATTCTTTACGAGGGCGGTATACTTAAGCTTTTCAAAGACTTCTTCAGGGACTGTTAAGGTTGCGTCGTGTGGAAGCCGCAAGACCGCGGTGTCGAAAATGCCTCGCTCGCTCATCAACACGATTAAATCAGAGTATTCGTCTGAAAGCTCCATAAGAGACTTTAATGCGATTTCCTTCCGCTGGGTTCCTATCATTTCTCAGTCACCATCATACCTTTCTCTAATAAGTTTACCGGTTTGTTTATCTACAATATAGGGGCCCCGAACTTCTTCGCCAGCGTCCTCGTTAGCTTTCAACCGGGCTATGCGCCTTTCAATTAAACCTCTTTTATGAGCTTCTTCCCACTTTTTCTCGTAGTCTTCGAGGCGGCCCGGCCCGCGCAGGGCCTGATGGTTTGGATCCTGTTGGAGTACTTCCCTTCCGATCATTGTCTGATCCACTATCTCCTCCCACCTTATGTCGGCTGCGGTAAGCCCGGCCCAACCAGCCACCGTACTCCAAAACTCGGACAATTCACTCCAAAAATCATCCTTCCTCTCGGGATCATGGTATGAAGCATGTGTTTCGAGCATGAATCTCACGGTATCCTTAATCTTTTTTTCAGGGCTTACTTCAAGCCTGCGCTCAACCTCATCAACGTTTATTCCAATCCCGCTCGCATGTGAAGATTCGAGAATACTGCGGACGCTGCCTTTCTCGGCAAGGTATTTTCCATAGCCTATGTGCATTCCTCGAGTAAAATCCCTCCAAAGCTTAAGCGTTCCGGCGGGATCCTCCCTCGGCTTCCACCCTTCAAGGTGGGTTAACGCTGGAAGACAGCCCCAACCGATGAGATAGCCGCAGTTAGGGTAAAAAGAGTAACTCTTTGAGGGAGCTGTCTCAAGCTCTTGGTCGAAGAGAGTCCACAATCCGGTTCTACTATCTTTTACGACATTCTTCGCGTGGGGGTGCGTGGGTATCATGGCCACGGTCGCTGCGTATTCCCCTTCTTTTAAGCAATAAACCCGGGGTTCGGCGTTGCATGTTGAAGGGTCTTCAAGAGGGGTCATCCCGGGGATAAATGCTTCAAGACCCCACTCTGTGGCCGCAGGCCAGACACGTGAAGTCAACTGACCCATGACCTCGCCCAAACTCGAGGACGTAAGGTCTGCCGCCATGTTAGAGCATTTAAGCACTAGTTCGTGCTCCCCTTCACCCTCCACATTGAAGTCGAAGTATAGGACGTATCGGTTAAGGTTTCTGAGATAACGGATGCCCTTGATGAAGCCTGCGGGATTTTCGTCTGCAAGCTCGACCGGCTCACACCCCCTCAAAAGTTCCCGGTATTCCCTTATGTTTAGGCGTCTTTTCAATTCCGCCTCCCGCTCCCTCACCCGGGGCATTATGCCCAAAACCGTCAGAAAATCGGTTACGTTGTCGGTAAGCGTTGGAAAACACCTGTCAATTGTTCTCTCAAGAACCTCCGGTATCTCGGCGTACAGCTCAAATTCCTCGTCCTCAAACATCCTTTTGCTTCTAGGATTGAGTGCCGAGGCAAGCCCGGAATCCACTTTCGCGGCGATTCTCGTGGGAAACTCCACTCCAACGACAAAGTGGTATTTATCAACTAAGTCGTCCAAGGAATCGAGCCTTCCGCGACAGGTATGCAAAATGCCCTGCCAACTTGGATAATCGTTAAAGGCAACACGCTCGGCTTTGCCCCACGCCCGCTCGAGGTCAGCCTCCTTAGCAACGAGCATTAGGTCGTCGGAAAGCTCTTCTCTTTCGTCTGCGGAAAGCTGTGCCACGCTTCTCCCGGCCAATGCTTCTGAAAGCCCCTCCAGATGAGGGCTTAAGCCGGAAAACGATTTCTCATCCCACACTATCGAATAATCCATATGGCCGCCCTCAGGTTTCAGATGAGCCTTAAACGCTTCAGGGTAGACGTAACCAAATCCTTCAAGCCCCCTATCCAAGCTAACCTTCCTGAAGGATTGGATTTGCCCGCCCTCAACCGGAACCAGCAAGGCCGTGGAGCCTATATCACGGAACCTTCGCGTATTCCTCTGATAAGGGCTTAATTCGACTAATAACGCAAAATCGGAAAGCTCCTTAAGGTTTCCAAGACGCGCGTCCGAAAGAGGCGGAGTTTGATCCATCCCACTTTCACTCCTTATTGGAAGGGCGACACGTATTTCCGGAATAGAAAGCCAGGGACACTCCACAAAATCCTTGTCTGAAAGAGTTTCCACGCAAGAGCGCAAAACCGGCTCAATCCCCCGAAGCAGGGTGAGACTTTCAGGTGAATAACCTATCAGAGGGTCTCTTTGACTCAAGTATCCGAGGAAATCCGCATGTTGCAAGGTAAGCTCTGGAGTGTCCCACATGACCTTGCGGGATTGCTCAAAGAACTCGCTCCATTGGGGATCCGCTTCTAGTGAGTTTTCCAACCGCTGTGTGGAGGCCGCATACTGCTCAAGCTCTCCCATGTCAACTGCCATTGAAGTTATCGTGGATGCGAAAACCCTCCAAGCAACTTGGCCGTGATTTTCAGCCTTCAAAACTTCCGCAATACCCTTTACACAGGAATCTAGTTGCTCTCTGTTTTCAGCCAGGTTACCTGCTTCGAAGGCAATGCCCCTCACTCGGTTAGCCTGCAACCCTGGTCTTTGAAGGAGCACTAGGTTGTCGGCGTTAAACGATGGGATTATTCTAGTGCGATAAGACCTGTCTAAAATGCTTGCGAGACTCCCACCTATCCATTCCGCCTCAAGCGGGGATGTTATCTCATACTCCCGAAAGGGAATCCCGTCCCTTCGGACGACAGCCTGCGTCTGACGCCGGTCTACGTATAAGCACGGCTCCCCCACCATCGCCTGGGAAGCTGCAACCACCGCACCCACGTCTTCTGCTTTGTATATTTCGTATGTGCAAAGAGTTTTAGATTCCGGTTCAGGGAACTTAACACTAAGCCTTAAAACCTCCCTGCCGGAAACTTCCACGCACTCAGAACCAAAACCTATTTTCAGGGGGTCAATCCTCTGTTCATCCGCAACCAGTTCATTGTGATTATCCAAAGACCTTCCGATATCGACTACGATATGCTGGATACTTCTCGCAAGACCCGTTACAATCGCCTCCCCATCTTCATCGGTACTCCCAAGAGCCCTCAGATTCTCGCTTATCAAGTTACGGTGCGCGCTATGCTGCCTCTCGGTGGGCCTAAATTCCCTCTTCGCGTAAGGCTCCTGCTCAAGCGCCCGCATGAAAAACCTAACCCAACCACGCTGTTGCCTGAAAGCGAAATCATCATCGAGCGTTTCACCCTCGCCGGCAAAATCCCTCTCCACACGCTCGACTAGACCTTGATTCCGATTCATATGACTTCTAATTCTTTGAAGCTCAATCGCCCTATCCCCCATAGGATTCGGGGTGGGAGCGTTAGGAAAGCTCTCTGCGAAACCCTGCCAGGCAAGTGGACCGGTTAGATTGCTAAGGTTCCGACAGATGGCCGCAATATATCGCATCTGAGTCACTATCGCCCTGGTCCGCTCCAAAGTACCGAGCCCGCTAATGTCGATGTTGTTGCTCCAATCCAGTAAAAGAACCCTAAGGTCTGGGGAGTCTTCACCCTCCTCGCCGACGAGTATTCGAGTGTGAGTGAGCGCGTACTTTCCAAAGTCGTATAGAACGCCATTTTCGATCATATTGTTGAAGTGTCGGCCCAACTCGGATCCGAATGCCCTTGCTTCCTCGCCGTTTAATCTTCCCCCAACATCCGGGATACCCGTACCGTATCGCGCGTAACGCTCAACTTGTATGGCGCCTCCAAGCCCGTCAACGTTACACTGGTGGATTATCCTTGAAGCCATACCGCAGCCTTGGGCGAATGCGTGTGCTTCTTCGCCGGGATTGGGGTTTTTCACTAGATATCGCATGGCCATGTTTGTTATGAATCTCTCCCCGTCAAAAGGGGATTCCACCTGCATGTCTTCACCCGCCCGATAGATGTTCAAAGCCCTAACGCCGCGCCGGGTCTTGCTTATCAACCCGGATTCCACCTGAAATCTGAGCGCTTGAGGATCTTCAAATCCGAGTGCCGTTAAATCATCAACTAGTGTTTGAGAGCATCCCGTGCCGAATAGTCCGTCAAGGTCTTCCAGCCGTACATCCTCGAACTGGTTTTCCTCTCGATATGGGACGCTGCCTGCTCCGGCGAATGTTCGCTCGTCTCTTTCGCGGTGGTGTGCTGGTTCCGCAAGTCTACTTTGCCGAATTCGTCTTTTTTTATGCATTCTGTATTATTTTGTTTTAGTTAATGTTTTTAACTGCTTGAATATTATTTTAGAATCATTTCTGCCTAATTCTAGTTGTTGGCACAACATGATATTAGATTTGAGGGGTTCTAAGGGAAAAAATAATCCTTTTTCTTTTCTTTCCTATAGTAAATTAAGATGACTCTGAAAAATGTGCAGGGGGAGGGGGAGGATGCTCAAGTTAGGCAGGGTTATTCAACTTTTCCGGCTACTGTCAATTTGCATATGGCACCCGCCTTCACATTGTTTACCATATTTAAGGAGTTTCGGGATAGAGACGGTCAAAACAGAATTCAAATACCAAACTCAACTGATGAGGAAGGGAACGCCGATCCAGGTTCCGGGTGGCAGGATTTGAGCATAACGAGGATTACTAACCTTCACATTGAGCGGGGGGGTACTATGGCTTTCCGGGTGGAGGGGCCTGATACTCAATTAATGCAAGAAGTTCTTCATGTATTATTCCATGATGATGTTGGCAGGGATACTCGTTCGGGGGGTGTTAAAGTAGTCGAGGGTGTTGAGAGAACGCCCGAATTTTATTTTCAGGCAGCCGTGGCAGACCCCCACCCCCCATGGTATGATGAATGTCTTCGACGGTCGGGTTTGTCGCCTGCAGAGGAGGCTCCAGTAAAGTTCACTGATCTTCCGTTGACTGAGGATGTCGCAAGCCACCCAATGGTAGTCAGCAGCGTGGATCTGGTTGCGACAGGACCTGGAACACTCTCTGGAATGGCTGCATACGGATTGGCTTCATTAGTCCTCCACCACGATTACACACGGCAGCTCGCACTTGTCGACCCCGACCAGGTTGACTTCGAGTGCAGGAGACTTGCCGCGCTTAGGAAGGTACTGACTGAGGGGAGGCCTCACATGATGAGAGTTTTGGACGATGAAGCTTCGGGGGACCGGTCCCTCTCGGATATGGTTAGCGGCGAGACCGCATGGTTCAAAGAGATTATTACTCGTGCTGAGCAGACTGTAAGGGGGGATGTTTCTCAACAAAGGTTGGATGATTTTGGGGTTCAGCTTTCCGTTTCTGAAGACCGATGCCACCCTAATGCCGAATTGGCTATTGAACTCTTAAGGATTCGTCCCGAGCAGGAGCATTTGAAGGCTAGGATGATGAGGAGTCTGGCCCAGGGTTTGACTGTTAGCGACACGATCGCGTATATTCTGCACAGGCTGGTAGATCCCGAAGCAGGTGGGGGTCATTTCAGAAGGGCTGGGTTATTCCATCTAGTAGAAGACGAGGAGGGTAGACACCTTCAGGCTTTGTGTGAGTGGAAGCAGGACGGCTTGCGGGAATGCGGCCCCCAGATGAGGATACCGCTTGTTGCGCAGGGTGTTGGAGTCGCGTATGTTGCAAGAAGAGCACTTGAAGAGGGGGTGAGGGATGAAGAAATTTTTTCTCAGGGAGGGGGTGATCCGCGAGTGAATCAGGGGTACATGGAATCACAGCAGTTTGTCATGATCCCCGTTTTTTCAGATAATGGGGTATTTCAGGGTGTTATCTGGGCTGACAACATGGACCAGGAGGGTATAAGCGCTGAGAGTATCGAGTATTTGAGGGGGGTTACTTCCGAGGCTGGTGAGCTATTACAGATGTCGGGGGAGATTCGGAGGGAGAGCCGGCCGACTCACGAAGGAGAGATTGCGGTTTTAGGTAGGATACCACTTCCAGAGGATATTAGGGATCTGGCAGAGTGGGGTTATGTTGGGTATGTCACACCAGTTGGAACTAGCACAGACCATTCCGCAATGTACGCTGGAAGCAGGCGGATGCCGGCAGTACTCGGAGTTGGAAGGGATTTCCTCCAGGCAATAAGACCGGGTGATCCGCTACTCTTAATAGATACGGCAGACAATAGGCCTGCAACGCTCGTTGTCAAGCCTATTGATGGAACCTTAGGATTCATTGGTTGCACAAGCCTTGGCCAAGTAGTACCTATCGAACCTGAAATATCTGAGATTAGGGACGCCAAGACTACAGACAACCACAGAGTGCATCTTATGGGAGTGTTAAACGGGGATCGTCCAGACCAGCTTTCCCGCTTTGGAGGGTATGGAGCGGAGGGCATGGGCCTTGGCAGACCCGAGATTATAATGGTCCATCATCGCCCGAACGTCAGTCTTGAAGGTTTTGAACCCATAGGTTCTGTCGAGGAATTTCTGGCTTTAATGAGAGAAGACAACCCGCATCCTCTGAAAGATTTAACACAATACTTCGCAACGATGTTCGGGAGGGTCTTTCACGCGATATACGAAAATGCTCATGAAGGTTATCAGGACGAGCCCGCAATAGTGCGATATACAGATTTGAACAAGAAGAAATTACCGGACGTGTATAAAAGCAGGATTACCGCGGATGAATTAGAATCGCAGGAATTGTCGGGCCTTGGTCTTCTAATCGCACACCCTGACATACTGCTTCCTCAGCAGGCGGGCCTTTGTATTGCCGCAAGAGATGCTAAACAGCCTGTTGGATTCATGATGCCGAATGTTCGGTCTGTTGATGATGTTGCACATTGCAGTGAATCTTTTGACGCAATCGCAACAGAATATCCTCCCGGAAAATACGTGCAAAAATATGCACAGATTGAATGCCCAGCCGCGATTTATCTCATGCCAGAGATGGCGAAATTAGTTGATGGCTTTGGTGTTGGACTAAACGACTTGGCCTCGCTTTCCTCAGGGCTTCCGAGAGGAGCCCGCCCGCACCTTGAATTCCACCCCCTAGTCGCGCAACATGTCCTCACCGCCCTGACAAACGCTCGTAGAGAAGGTAAGGAGTGTATTTTTTGCGGGGGAGACAGCTCACCAGAGTTGACTATTCTTATCTTAGGTCTATCTCATAAAGCGGGGAATCAGTCCACCCGGATAGCCCTTCCCGCGAGGATGATACCACAATCCCGCGATATAGTCTGTAGTGTGTCGGCTGCTGAATGTGGTATTTGGGCTGACAAAGCACTTCAAATACAAACATCAGGTGACGTATACGATGAAGTATATGAGCAACTTGCCAGAAATCTTCGTGAAAAACTCACTTAAGAAGATGCACTAACTAAAAATTAATTAACATTCCAAGTGATAATGGGGAAAAACAAGACTATTCGGGAAGTTGTGTTGGAGGATACTATAAAAACTGGGTGGAGACCATGGAAAAGAGAGTTAAACTGAGAGAAAGCCTCGTCACGAATGCTAAAATGGGGTCGGAGTGGGGGGGCGTTTCGGAACAGCTAATAAAACTCATCGGGAGTACCCCCGATGACCAGTTAGGTGTGATAGAAGATCTCAGAGGAAAACATTTTACGGATTTGAAATTACGTCTACAAGATGAAAAAGCCGTAAGTGAGGGTAGATTTCAATCTCCCGTTCAGATGATATCGCAACTCTGCCAAACTGACGTGCCAGGATTCTCGTTCTGCGTGAATCCCGTAACACGCCACCTCCTGGTCGACAACATGCAAAAGGGACATGACCAAATGCTCGTCGAACACGGCATCGAGCATCTGTCTGTTAAGCATTTCTGTCGCGGGGGAGTGGTGTTGGATGATCGTACATTAAGCATCACCCAACCATCCGAAAATGTTAAGGTTGGGGGGGAGTTTTTGGATTTGGACCGAATAATGCAGATAACAGCCGACGTTGTTGTTTCCGCCATGCGGGAGGCCGGTGTAGACTGTGCTCTTAATGTTTCCATTCCACCGAAGATTTTTGATAAATACAAGTTGATTGATAGGGGGGAAACACCCGACGGAGTGAACATTCCTGCTTACCCGGATGTGGTCGGCGAAAGAGGCTGGCAATACACGAGGATTAAAGCTACCGGAGGCACTCAGGGAAGCAGGATACACTATGGCGCCGCCCAATTGATACTGGGTAGGGTGACTGGCTCATACGAACTTTTTAACAATCTTTCTGAGAGTAGAGGATGTTTCATAACGCCTGATATTCCCAGCTGGTGCGATATCGATTCCCTTAAAACGACTGGCGGTGACGGTTATGCCATCGTAAGATCCAAACGAGGCGACAGAGAAGGAATTCCACAAGTGTTCGATGAACTAAGAAGAGTTTTAAGTGGTAGCGCCATCAAACCTTATCTTAAGGGTGGTGGGCGATAACTTTTCCTGAAAGATTTAATAAGATGGTTTTCCATTAAAATCACCATGAAAGCGGTAATTCCAGCCGCAGGACACGGAACGAGATTCCTGCCGGCGACCAAGGCGCAGCCCAAGGAGATGCTTCCATTAGTAGACAAGCCGGCCATACAGTTTGTTGTAGAGGAGGCTGTAGCTTCTGGGATAGACGACATACTCATCATTACCGGTAAGGGCAAGCGGGCTATTGAAGACCACTTCGACAGGTCTATCGAGCTTGAAATGCTTTTAAGATCTAAGGGCGAGATGAAGCTTTTATCCGAAATCGAGGATATCGCTGGTTTAGCTGACATTCACTTTATACGTCAGAAGGAGGCAAAGGGTCTGGGTCATGCTATCGCTTGCGCTGAAAAACACGTGAATGATGAACCTTTCGTAGTGCTTTTAGGAGATGATATCGTTCACTCAAAGGTTCCTTGCACAAAGCAGATTATCGACTGGTACAAGAAGTATGATTCTCCGGTCATCGCTGTGGAGAGGGTCCCCAAGCACATGGTCCAATCATACGGAATCATTGACGGGAGCGAAGTGGAAAAATCGATTTACCTCATAAATGACTTAGTGGAAAAACCAGCACCGAAAGACGCCCCTTCAAACCTCGGGATTATCGGAAGATACGTCCTCCCACCGGAAATATTCAATTCCATCAGAAAGACAAAAAGAGGAATTGGAGGTGAGATACAACTTACTGACGCACTCAGGCTTTTAAACCAAGACCAGAAGATGTTCGCCTGCGATTTCGAGGGGAAACGATACGACCTTGGAAACAAACTGGATTACTTGAAAGCAAGCGTTGAATACGCGCTCATGCGAGATGATTTAAGCAAACCCTTCAGGGAATACATCAAATCCATCGGAAAATGAGCAGGATTCTTGTTACTGGAGGTGCTGGTTTTCTAGGCTCAAACTTATGCGAGAGGTTGGTTAATGACGGTCACCACGTCATTTGCATGGACAACTATATTACTGGAAACATGCGAAACATCGAGCATCTTAAGGGTAATGACAACGTCGAGTTTGTCGAGCATGACGTGTCCAAGTATATCAGCATCGACGGTGAAATCGATTTTATATTGCATTTCGCATCTCCTGCAAGCCCTATCGATTATCTCGAGCTTCCCATTCAGACTTTAAAGGTCGGGTCTTTAGGAACTCATAACAGTTTGGGTTTAGCTGTTGCGAAAAAATCGGGTTTTCTTTTAGCCTCAACTTCTGAGGTTTATGGAGACCCCCAAATTCACCCGCAACCTGAAAGCTATTGGGGTAATGTAAATCCGATAGGTCCTCGAGGAGTGTACGACGAAGCCAAACGCTTTGCAGAAGCTATGACCATGGCATACCACAGGGTTCACGGAGTGGATTCGAGAATCGTAAGAATTTTCAATACTTACGGACCTAAAATGCGCGTTCACGACGGAAGGGCGATACCAGAATTCATAAGCCAGGCTTTAAAGGACGAGCCAATAACAGTCTTCGGAGACGGCTCCCAGACACGCTCCTTCTGCTATATAGACGACCTTATTGAAGGAATAATCCGCCTCATGAATTCCGGGGAACACGAGCCAGTCAACCTCGGAAACCCCCATGAGATGACTATAAGCCAGCTCGCTGAAAAGATAGTTGAGTTGACTAATTCCAGCTCAGAGATTGTCTTTAAACCACTTCCTGTGGATGATCCGAAAGTCCGCCAACCTGACATATCAAAAGCTAAAAAGATCTTGGATTGGGAACCTAAAGTACCGCTTGACGAAGGCTTGTCCAAGACGATTGAATACTTCAGGGAAACCTTGAAATGAAAGTAATAGTCACGGGTGGTGCAGGATTCATCGGATCCCACATCACTGACAAGCTGATTTCAGAAGGCTGTGACGTTACAGTTTTAGATGATCTTTCAAGTGGAAGAAAGGTAAACCTGAACAAAAAAGCGGAATTCAAAAACATTAGCATTACAGATCCGAAGCTTCCCCAATTTTTCGAGGAGATTAAACCAGAGTATGTCGTTCATCAAGCAGCTCAAATAAACGTTAGAAAGTCGATTGAAGACCCTTTGTTTGACGCCAGAGTCAATGTAATCGGTTCAGTAAATTTGATTGAGTGTTGCCGCAAAACGGGAGTTCAGAAAATAGTTTACGCATCGTCTGGAGGAGCCGTCTATGGCGAGCCACATTATCTCCCAGTCGACGAGAAACATCCTGTAGTCCCGCTTTGCCCTTACGGCGCTTCAAAGCATGCGGTAGAGAATTACCTGCACCT
Organism: Methanobacteriota archaeon; assembly: GCA_043823295.1. Lineage (GTDB taxonomy): Archaea > Altiarchaeota > Altiarchaeia > IMC4 > SCGC-AAA252-I15 > SCGC-AAA252-I15. The sequence continues at coordinate 24,993 of JBDRAY010000063.1, forward strand.
GTACAGAGTAAATTACGGCTTGGATTACGCTTCCCTTAGATACGCAAACGTCTACGGCCCAAGGCAGGACCCATTTGGGGAGGCTGGAGTGGTTGCGATTTTCACAAAAAAGCTTCTTTCAGGAAAGGCCCCGCAGATTTTCGGCGACGGGGAGCAGACCAGGGATTTCGTTTTCGTGGAAGACGTGGTTGAAGCAAACTTTCTGGCGTTAACAAAGAATCCCAAGGGAAGAGTGTTAAACATCGGCGTTTCCGTCGAGACTTCCGTAAACCAGATTTACGAGAAGCTTAAGGGAATAACCGGCTCAAATATTGACGCGACTTACGGGCCTGAAGTTAAGGGGGAGGTTAGAAGGATTTGCTTGGACAATTCACTGGCTAGATCAAGCTTGGGGTGGTCCCCCAAATACGGGCTTGATGAGGGATTATCCGAAACAGTTAAATACTTTAAAAACGTTCAATAGAATATGATGTCTTTCTACAAAAACAAGAAGGTTTTAGTTACAGGCGGGTGCGGATTAATAGGATCATATCTTAGTGAGCTTCTTGTATCCAAAGGGGCAAAAACTAGTATAACAGATTCTCTCTCTAGAGGAAGTCTTGACCGGATCGAGTCTATTAAAGATGACGTTGAACTTATGAAACTAGACTTGCTCGATTATTCAAATTGCGTGAAGGCGTGCGAAAAACAGGAGATAGTCATGAACCTTGCAGCCCAGGTAACGGGAATAGAATACAATCGAACCCACAATGCGGAAACATTCATAAACAACATGACGCTCGCACAAAACATGTTGAAGGCTGCAGTCGAATGCGGTGTGGAAAGATTTTTATTAGTTAGTACTGCCTGCGTTTACCCGCACGACGCAGTAGTGCCCACACCCGAAAGCGAGGGTGAAAGAGACGAGCCAGAACCTACTAATTCAGGGTACGGGTGGGCAAAGCGAATGAGTGAAAAGCTTGGGAGGTATTACGCGCAGGAATCAGACTTGGAAATCGCAATAGTCCGCCCATTCAACGCTTACGGGCTTCGGGACCATTTCGATGTTGAAATATCACATGTCATACCGGCGTTAATAAAACGGATTTGCGACGGCGAAGACCCCCTCGTAGTATGGGGTAGTGGAAACCAGTCGAGGGTTTTCGTACACGCAAAGGATATTGCCAGAGGAATGATGCTCGTAACGGAAAAATACGCGAAATCGGATCCAGTAAATATTGGACACGACGATGAAGTCACGATTCGAGAGCTTGTCGGCTTAATTTCCGAATTATCAGGAAGAAATCCCAAAATCGTTTATGACACGTCCAAGCCTGACGGCTATCCGAGAAGGGCTGCTGACACAACGAAACTTAAGGCAGTGACTGGGGGCTGGGTACCCGACACGCCCCTTAAGGAGGGTGTTGCCGAGATGGTGGAGTACTACGAGAAGACGAAATGAGCAAGGTAGCTGTACTAAAGACTAAACCAGAAACTATCCTAGAAGATTATGGGATGCTCATGGAGCTTTCGGATTTTGAGAAGGCTCTTCCCAAGACGAAGGAGACTATTATTAAACTTAATCTTTCGTGGAGCCTTTACTTTCCAGCTTGCTCGACCGAGCCGTGGCAGCTTGAGGGAGTTCTTACTAAGCTTGTTGAGTCGGGTTATGAGAATATTCATGCCGTTGAAAACAGGACTGTGGTAACTAATCCTCTAAAGGGTGCGAGACTCAACAAGTGGGAGCCAATCCTTTCAAAGTTTGGATTGGATTTTAAGCCTTTAACCGACGTCGAGTGGGTTTCATACAAGCCTCATGGGGAGCTTTTAGCCTTGGATAAGATATTCGGAGACACTTATACCATACCTAAGATGTTTTTGGACAAGAATGTTGTTCACCTTCCCACTCAGAAAACTCACGGCCACACAACGATTACCGGGGCCTTGAAAAACGCATTCGGAGGGCTTATCACTTCGAGAAGACACCACTGCCATAAGATGATTCACGAAGTTCTCGTCGATCTTCTTATGATTCAAAAAGAGATTCACCCGGGGATTTTCGCCGCCGTGGACGGGACTGTTGCGGGAGACGGTGCTGGCCCGCGAGCCATGCACCCTAAAATTAAGGATTATATTCTCGCGTCAGAAGACCAGGTTGCAGTAGACGCCGTTTCGGCTAAGATGATGGGTTTCGACCCGCTTTCCATCCCTTTCATAAAGATCGCCCATGACCGCGGACTGGGTGTTGGGGATGTTGATCAGATAGATATTGTTGGTGAAGACATCTCAAATGTAAATTATAAATTCAAGACGAAAAAAAGCATTGTTATTTCAGGGGACCAATTGTTTAGGAAAGGGGCGCTCCGATTGCTAGAACCCATCATATTCCACACACCAATATTCTTCTTCTGCATTTGGGCTTCGGCAATATTCCACGACTACGTATGGTATCCGACGGAAGGGAAAAAACGGATAAAAGAATTCAATCAGACAGGGTGGGGGAAACTATTTCAGAAATATTAAATCCTGAGTGTCTTGTATAATTGCGTTCGTAAAACAGGGTATAGTGACTTGATCGATCCGTTGCCGACTACTTTCGCGCCTTCATCCCAGATGGTGTGGCACCTGCCAATCTCCCAGGGGTAATGAGCGTTGGATCCGCCTATTAAGGGGAATCCCTCTTGCAATGCAAACTTCCTGGCTTTTTCATTGAAGATGGGGAGTGTTCTTGCGTTTATCTCAATGTAATCGATATTATCCCTGTATTTCATTAAAATTTTTTTGGAGTCTATCGAATCCAATCTTAGAAAGTCGAAGGGATGGGGTATTGAAATCACCCCACCCTGCCTTTTAATCTCATCTACCACGTCTTCAAACTCCCTACTCTCAACCTCCCTAGTAAGGTGGTATCCAATAACTTCCCCGAAATTTGTGGAGATTTCCGTTCCGACAGTCACTTCAATATCATAGTCTTTCGATAATCTCAAGCCTTCAAGTCCGCCCTGTATCGTATTGTGGTCTGTTATCGCAACACCGTCTAAACCGGCCTTTTTCGCAGTCACGAGGATGTCTTTAACACTCATTTCACAGTCACTCGAATACTTCGAGTGAACGTGCATGTCCTTTTTCATAGCACATACTTTAGGATGAGGAAGCTCGAAATAATCCAAAGAGTGAAGCAGACTAGCATTTGACCGTCAGTGAAGATGTACTGCACTTTCCTCACAGCCTTATGACCTATTGAGATGAAGTACATATACCTGAAGACCATGAAAGTCGCGAAAGGAATCGTCAACATCAGATAGGGACTCTCATGGGCTGTGAAAGTGTACATGATGTATGTAAACAATAAAACAGAGATTACGACAAGAATCATGTTCTTCAAAAGCGTCTCGGAATATACTTCATAAACCCCCTTAAATTCAATAGCCCGATCACCAAGGAGGAGAAGCTCCCCGTACCTCTTGGAAACCGCCAAAAACAAGGCGATAAAGTAGATGGCCACAATTAGCCAGACACTCGCAGGAACCTCGATTAAAATCGCCCCGGCGACCGCCTTGAGGATGAAATTCAAAGAGATGACGTGAATATCGACTAACGGAATGTTCCTGAAATAGTAAGTATAGAGTATGTTCAATACGTAGAGTATGACCGGGAATAACGCGAAGAACGGTTTAAGAGCGTATGCGAGCGTAAGCGACGCGAGGAACAAGCCGAAGCTTAGGATTAACGCCTTATTCGCGGTTATTTCACCCGATGCTATAGGCCGTTTACGTTTTTCAGGATGTTTTCTGTCTTCTTCCGCATCGTGAATGTCGTTTATGATGTAGTATGCAGAAGATACCATGCAAAAGCTTACGAACCCGAAAACCGTATTGATTAATAGTGGAAGGTTAAACAGGTTGTTTGTGAAAAACAAGGCTAGGAAGATGACAATCGACTTGTACCACTGGTGGGGTCTCAGCAACCTGATCAGATTATACATATCCTAAAACTATTTGAATTACAGTTAAAATTTGCGCATCTCATTCACCTTCAAAAAGGATGATATTAGAAGAACTAGCGAGGATATCGTGGTCGAGTACGCCGCGCCGATAAGCCCGTATGCCGGAACGAGAAAATAAAGCAGAATACCGTCAAAGGCGAGAATCACAAGTGAAAGTTTAAGGGGAAAATCTTCTTCATTTTGACTCCAAAAAAGGTTTAAAGGAATGTTGAAAACCGAGTAGAAGAACATGCCGACCAACAAAATTCTAAGTGCTGGAACAGCATCCAAGTATTTTTCAGTATAAGAAATCCGAACTATTGGTGTCGTAAATATTGATAGAACTAGAAAAAGGGGGATGAGAATAACCACCGATTTTACGATTAAGGACTTGACCTTAACCCAATCCTCCCTCAAATCAAGCTTGGAAGCCCGAGGCAAAAAAGCATACATAACACCGAACATAGAATACATCAAAACTTTAGTAGTTAATGCAGCAACATTATAAAAACCAGCCTCAACCGACCCTAAAAAATACTTCACGAAAAAAAGATCAAGAAAAATAAACGCCATGAAAACAACATCAGTTAAAAAAATTTTTGTGACAGACCTGTTGAAATGGGAATCATGAGGAGTTGAAGAGCCTGAAAGCTCGCGATAGTAAAAGTAGAATACAAGAGGGATTACGAGCAACGCTCCCGAACCTACTGGAGCGGCCGCGCCAAGAAGGCCGTAGCCTAAGAGCATGAAAGACACGCCCAAAACCATCTTGGAGACTTGCTCTAAGATTACTACAATTCCCAGAAGGATTATTCTTTCCTTGGCTTGGATGTATCCTTTGACTACCGAAGAGACATACCAGAATGGGATTAGAAACGCCAAGATCTTGAGAGGTAGTAGGAGTTCGCTATCCTGATAAAGGTTTGATATGAAGTATGCTAGGAGAAAGAATAGTAAACCGATTATTAATCCCGCAATAGAGACTAATCTTAGGTTTTTTCTGAATACGAATCTGATTTCCTCTTCTTTTTTCTCGTGGGATAGTTTAGCGATATCCCGTGCGATCACTCGCTGAATACTTAGCGTCGGAGTTACGAAAATCGTGTAGAAACCTATGATCACGCTTAAGCTGCCATAGATTTCATTTGAGAGTAGTCGCACGGAAACGAAGTGGTATACGTAAGATAAGGCGGATGCGCCCATAATGGATGCGAATCCTATCAGACCATGAAGGAGCATATAAAGCTATATACATTTCGTTTCTTATATTAACAGATATGAAAAAGGGTTTTCACGCTCATAAGACTTCAGACGTCTCGGAAAAGGCAATAGTGGGGGATGGAACGCGCATTTGGCATGAAGCTCAGGTGCGGGAGAATGCATCGGTCGGTAGAAACTGCATTCTAGGAAAAGGAGTCTACGTCGACGCTTACGTGAAAGTGGGAGACAACGTTAAAATCCAAAATTACGCGTCAATATACAGGGGAGCAGTCATAGAAGACGACGTATTCATAGGGCCTGGAGCAGTCCTTACAAACGACTTGCATCCTAGGGCTAAAATCTGGAATCCCGAAAAAATCCCTGAAACAAGGATAAAAAAAGGGGCGTCCATCGGCGCGAACGCGACCATACTACCGGGACTTACGGTCGGCGAAAACGCAATGGTCGGCGCAGGTTCCGTCGTAACCCACGACGTGCCGCCACACGCACTCGTCTATGGGAATTCCGCTAAAATCCGAGGATACGTTTGTGAATGCGGGAAAAAACTGGAAAAGGAGAAGAAAGTGCATGCTTGTTCATTATGCAATAGACAATACGAATTAGGTGAAAAATGATTCCAATTGCCAAACCATCTCTTGGAGACGAGGAAAAAAAAGCGGTAGGGGAGGTGATTGAATCCGGGATAATTGCTGAAGGACCTAGGGTGGCTGAATTCGAGGAAGAATTTTCTAACTATGTGGGAACAGAATTTGGAGTCGCAGTCTCTTCAGGCACTGCCGCCTTGCACATCGCGCTTCTTGCCGCAGGAATACAAGAAGGAGACGAAGTAATCATTCCGTCCTTCTCCTTCATAGCAACGGCGAATTCCGTCTTATACTGCCGTGCAAAACCGGTTTTTGTCGATATTGAAGATGAAACCTATAACATCGACCCTGAAAAAATCGAATCGGCGATAACAGACAAGACCAAGGCCATAATGCCGGTTCACTTGTACGGACACCCCGCGGAGATGAAGAAGATAATGAGTATCGCAAAGAAAAACAAGCTATTTGTGATAGAAGACGCATGCCAAGCCCATGGAGCAGAATATCAGTCTGTGAAAGCAGGATCCATCGGAGATGCGGGTTGCTTCAGTTTCTACCCCACAAAGAACATGACGACTGGAGAGGGTGGGATCATCACCACGGACAACGAACAGGTTGCGGAAAAAGCCAGGGTTCTTCGGCAGCACGGAATGAAGCAGAGGTACCACCACCACGTCCTCGGATTCAACTACAGGATGACGGACTTGGCTGCTAGCATAGGATTATGCCAACTAAAAAAACTCGATGAATTCAACAATAAAAGAATTCAAAACGCAAATTATTTAACCAAAAAATTGGGGAGTTTAGAGTGGGTGAAAACACCCTCAATAAAAGAGGATTGCAAACACGTTTTCCACCAGTACACGATAAAAATCAAGGAAAAAGAAAGAGAGGACATTCTTTCCACCCTGAGGGAAAACGGCATTAAAGCTGAAGTATACTACCCCATACCAATCCACCTGCAAAAACTATACACTGACCTAGGCTACAACCAATGCTTAGAAAAAACAGAGGAATGCTCAAACAAAGTGTTGTCTCTTCCAATACACCCGGGAGTCGGGGAAAAAGACTTCGATTTTATCCATAAGACACTAGGTGCTATACAATGAAAACAATATCAACAGCCGTTATAGGAGTCGGCGCAATGGGGAAAAACCATGCGAGAGTATACTCGGAACTGGAGAATGTAGAGCTTGTTGCCGTCTCAGACACTGACCGATCAAACAGCAAAAAAGTGGCGGAAAAATACAAGTGCTCGTATTACTCAGACCATAATAAGATGCTTAAGAAAGAGGATGTCGACGCCGTTTCCATTGTCGTGCCAACGAACTTACACACCAAAGTCGGGATGGATTGCATAAAAAACAACGTGAATCTGCTGATTGAGAAGCCGATAGCAGACAACGTGGAAAATGGAAGAAAGATGATTGATGCCGCCAAAAAAGAGAGGTTAGTGCTTACCGTCGGACACGTCGAACGTTTTAATCCGGCTGTCATCGAACTTAAAAAAAGACTTTTATGTGGTGAGTTAGGGCGTATTTTTAAGGTGAGTGTTCATCGAGTGGGTCCTTTTCCGAAGCGTATTCGAGACGTCGGAGTCGTTATTGATTTAGCAACCCACGACTTAGACATAATGCGTTATCTTGTGTCGTCTGAAGTAACCCGCGTTTACGCTGAATCCGAGCGGAAGATACACACGACTCATGAGGATTTACTAGATGCTGTTATTAAATTTGAAAATAATGTTGTTGGTATATTAGACATTAACTGGCTCACGCCAGAGAAAATCAGGGAACTCTCTATTGTGGGTGAGAAAGGCATGTTTGTTGTTAAGTATTTGAGCCAGGAATTGTTTTTCTATGAGAATGCTGAGGCAAAAATCAGGGATTATGATTACTCAGATATTCTGATGGGTGTTACTGAAGGTAACGTCTTGGATATTAGAATAAAAAAGACTGAGCCGCTTAAGGCAGAGCTTTCTTCTTTTGTGGATTGTGTGCGTGGTGGTGGTGACCCGCTTGTGTCTGGGGAGGACGCTCTTTCCGCGTTAAGACTTGCCTTATGCCTTATCGAGTCTTCCATGGAGAATAAGGTGGTTTACGTATGAGGGTTTGTGTTGTCGGGTTGGGCAAGATTGGGCTTCCTTTGGCAGCCCAGTATGCGAGCAAGGGTTTTCTTGTCGTGGGCTGTGATGTGAACCCTTCTGTTGTCGAGTCTGTGAACGGGGGTGTTTCACATGTTGAGGGTGAGCCGGGTCTTGCCGAGCGGGTGAAGGATGTTGTGGGGAAGGGGCTTTTGTCTGCTTCGACCGAGACGTCTAAGGCTGTTTCAACTTCGGACGTGGTGGTCGTGGCTGTGCCCTTGATAGTCGACGACAAGAAAAACATCGACTACTCTGTTATTGATTCTGCAACAAAGGATGTTGCTAAGGGATTGAAAGGAAAAACGCTCGTAGTTTATGAGACGACTCTTCCCGTCGGAGACACCCGTGGAAGGATTGCACCGATTCTTGAGGCATCGAAGCTTAAGGCGGGAGATGGTTTTTATCTCGCA
>JBDRAY010000064.1:0-11325 GCA_043823295.1 Methanobacteriota archaeon
AAAGTGTTGTCAAATAAACTGGGGGCAAAAGGGGAGCTAGGACTTATCCAAGGAAGCTTGGACATATCCCAAGACCATGAACTAAAATACTGCCTTTATCTTGAAAGGAGTGGAATCACTTCCAACAAAGTCTGTAATTCAATAAACATCCCGACACCATGCAACTGAAAAAACCCGCATTACTTGCAGGATTATTAACAATCATAATCCTAACCTTAGGGTGCGGGGGGAAAATCCCGAAAACAGTCTGCCCGGACGGCTCGATAGTTTCAGACAAATCAGATTGTCCGATAATCCTTACGAAAGAGAATGTGAAAATCGATGTTTACTGGCAAAAACGAAAAGGAGTTTGTGACCTACTCGAAGAAGAAACGAACTGGCAGGCCCGATACGATAGATACTTAAAGGAGCTTCCGTCTGGAATGATTGTTGAATACGAGTGTTATTTTAACATTAACGGGGAAAAACTTGGAATTGAGACTCCAAGAGATGGTAAGAACATAGATATCTTTTTAGGCGAGTTCAATGCTTATGAAACTCACGTTTTCGAGTATTGTTGCGCTCTAAAAAGTGGACTAAAGAAAATCAGCACTGAAGTATGCAGCCGAGACATCCTTGAAGTATTGTGCATTTAAAATACAAAGAAAAAATGTAGGATGGATTAAAGGCCATTACGAGATGGCTACATGATATTTTTTACGGCAATCCAATATGTAACTTGAGGTATGGGAAAAAAGATCATTTTTATTGCGTTAATTATTTTTACGTGCGGTTGCATTAATGGCAGTCCGAAAGATGATTGTCCTGACGGGGAGGGTGACGCCTGCCCGGTAGAACTTGACCTACCTGCAACCTCGACAACAATCCAAATTGAAAACCCTGATTTAGAAGACTGTTCTAACATTTCAGATGCTTTAGAAAAAGACTCCTGCATTATAGGCACTGCCATAAAAAACAGGGATCCGACACTCTGCAATGATTTGATTTCAAACGAAAAAGACAGGACGGCATGCAAACACATCATTGGAATAGAGTTAAGGGATGGATCATTATGCGACATACCACTAGCCTTTGAAGTCGATGAAAACATGCTAAACCCGGAAAATGAGGATCGCAGATACATAACCTACAAGGATGAATGCAATACTGTAGTTGCTTTGGAAAACCTTGATGAGGGAAAATGCGATGAAATAATATATCCTCCGTATCGTCCGTTATGCAAGGCCGAAGTTTTGAATAAAACCGGCAATTACGAGAACTGCGGGATAGACAATGATTGCTGGCTGTATCTGGCAAAATTCAGTGAAAACCCGAAATTCTGCCAGAGAATCACAGACGACGGGAAAAAATCAGACTCATGCTACCTAAACTTCAGTTGAAAAATAAGGGTTGGAACAAATACCTGCAAGATTTACCTTCGGCTTGTTGTCGCATCCCTTTTGATCTCCAGCTACCTCGATTTCCATCAGAAAAAATCGCCAGACCAAATAGAAGTGATCTCATACAAGCAGGACGGTAAACTCATAGTGATATACTTCATCTTAAGGAATTTGAAGGGAGGATGACCACCTCGGACGGGAAAGTGAGACTTTCAATAACAGAGACGGAAAAAACCGTTACAGGATATCTAGGGGAGAAGGTGAATCCAAGCTACATCCATGAAAGGGAGACTACAAACCTGTTGAACCGCGAAAGCTTCAGGTAGGCAAAGAGGATTTCAGGGATGTTAAGGCAAGCATCGGAGTTTTCGAACACGACATCACCGCCTTTATCGTGGGAGGGATAACCTACGACTCCTTTTACTCGGAACCCGCAGGGGACGTCGGCAAGGTTTCAATCGAGTTCACAAGTGATTCAGGGCGCGCCTTCAATGGAGAGGATTAGTTTTTCTTGTGATCGGTTGTCGGAGTTACGCCTTCATCACTCAGTCCAAGGTTTAATAGGCATTTAAAGTTTGAAGGTAATTTTATAATGGGATGAAATCTCGGGCACACGCTGCGGTTGAGTATCTTGCAACCTATGGATGGGGTGTTCTGGTTGTATTGGCTATCGGTTTCGCACTCTGGCAACTTGGTTTTTTAAGACTGAGCGGTGAACAATTTTCTGCTTCAGGCTATTCTAAGATAAGGCCTTACGTGCCCACATGTGAGATGAAGGTCGGGCCCGCAAGCTACAACGAATTCTCCTGCTATTTCATTACTGAGTTTGGAACGCAGATAATCATCTCGGAGCATACCATCGAGGGGTTTATGAATGGAAAACCTTGCATGGAATCGTTTTTCGAGGTTGAAGGCTCGATTTTAAAGAGGGTGTGCCAGGACTTGGACTGCACAACCTTCGTTTATGAGTGTTCTGGTCAAAGGTGTTCGGGAAGCCCTGGCAGCTACCAGATTTTCGCGAAAGACAAGGAGGCTTTTAAGATGGGTACGGGAAGCCCCAACGACCGTCAAGACGGATGCGGTCCACTCGATAAAGGCCAATTCGTCGACGTAACGTTGAATGTTGAGTATTCTACGTACATACCAGGTGGCATTAAAACAGGTAAAGAGTTAATTAACTTTAGGGGTCGTACCCAGGCTGGCGAGCCAGCCGCCTACGGCGGATGACTGATATAATTGCCGGATTAAGCCCAAGTTCCCGCACGAATCCAACCAAAATTTTTCAGCAGTAAACCATAAGTTGATGAAGTGTATGTGCAACACTCAAATGAGCCGTGCTGGTACATTAATTGGGCTGAAAAGTATAGTATACCCATTGACATAGTCTACTCAGTGAATATTGGAGGCAAAACAGTAACAAAACACAGTGTAGGGGAGATATTCATTAGTGGTGAGGCCATGTAGTGTATGATGAGAAAACGCGCGCAGTCGACCATGGAATATTTAATGGACTATGGGTGGGTAGTAAAAAAAGGGGGTTAAACTTTCATCTGAATTCGAATCTCATCCATGATTTTCTTAATACGCTCGTCAGACTTAACGTCATATGCGCTATGATAGCAATCCAAAGCCGCCCTAAGCTGACCATTCAACCTGAACAATACACCCAACGCCTCATAAGCTGGAACATAACTTGCGTCAGCATCAATGGCACTGTGATAGTCGTCTACAGCACGCTCAAAATCCCCTAACAGACTATAAGCATTCCCACGCGACACATAAGCTTCAGGACGACCGGGATCCACCTTTAAAACCTCATTAAAAGATGAAACCGCATCATCAAACCGCTCCATATCCAACTGAATGACACCCTTAAGATACAAGGCTTCAAGACTTTTTGGAAAAACCGAAAGCTCCCTCTCGACACACGGAAGCGCTTTCTCAAACTTGCCTAACCTACGGTAACACAAACCCGTCTGATACCACAATCCCTTGGAATCAGACTTAATCTCACTTGCCTTCGCGTAAAAACTTAAAGCACCCTCTAAATCACCTTCAATCTCCTTTAAAAAACCCAGGCCAAAATATGTTGGCTGTGTAGCGCCATTCTCTTTCAAAGCCTTTTCAAGATACTTTCTGGCATTTTTCGAGTCGTGCAATTTCAAGTATGTTAAACCCAACCTGTTGACTGCTTTAACGTCATCAGGATTCTCCTCAAGATATTTCAGGTAAGATTTCTCAGCTTCAACAAACTTACCCCCCATTTCAAGACAAAGGGCAGTGTAATAGATTGCGTCGAAAAAGGTTGGTACCAGCCGGATAGTTCTTTTAAAACAACCCAGGGCTTGACCAACATCACCTCTCCTGTAAAAAGCAAGCCCCAAACCGAAATGGTTCCCAGCATTCGCCGGATCAAGCGCAACAGCCCTCTTGTAGTTGACTACAGCTTTTTCAAAATCACCCTTACCGTAGAAAACATCCCCTTTCTTAGAGAATCCTTGAGCCGTCTCCTTCCTCTTATCCATCCTACAGCATGGACTTTAAAACCCCTATCAAGTCCACAACCCTGTTTGAGTAACCCCACTCATTGTCATACCAGGAGATCACTTTACACGTGTTTCCCAAGGACTTGGTGAGCAGACCATCAACTATGGATGAATGCGGGTTGCCAACGTAATCAATTGAGACAAGAGGCTCTTCAGTATAGTCGAGTATCCCGTTAAGACCTCCTTCAGCAGCATCCTTGAATGCCCTGTTAATCTCCTCGGCAGAAACATCCCGCGACAAAACTGCAGTCAAATCAACGACTGACGTATCTGGCACCGGAACACGAATAGCCATACCATCCAGCCTACCCTCAAGCTCGGGCAGGACGAGTGATACCGCAGCGGCCGCGCCAGTGGTCGTGGGCACCATGGAAAGCGCTGCGGCTCGAGCCCTCCTAAGCTTTTTGTGAGGTGCGTCAAGAAGCCTTTGATCGCCAGTGTACGCGTGGATTGTAGTCATCAAACCCTTTTCAATCCCGAAACTATCGTTCAACACTTTAGCCACTGGCGCGAGACAGTTTGTAGTGCATGAAGCATTCGAGATGATGTTGTGTTCCGGCTTAAGCATGCCTTGGTTTACTCCAAGCACAATAGTAACATCAGGATTCTTTGCAGGCGCGGAAATTACGACTTTCTTCGCTCCAGCAGTCAAGTGTTTTGAGGCGCCATCCCTGTCGAGGAAAAACCCGGTCGATTCAACAACCACGTCGATGCCCAATTCCCCCCAAGGCAGGTTTGCAGGGTCCTTTTCAGAGGTGACCTTTATTTGTTTCCCTGAAACCTCAAGGTAGTTTTCCCCGAAACCAACGTCTTCGGGGAATTTCCCGAACACACTGTCATATTTGAGTAGATGCGAAAGAGTCTTTGAATCAGTCAAATCGTTTATCGCGACAAATTCAATATCAGTTTTTTTATATCCGGCACGGAAGACATTCCTACCAATCCTTCCAAAGCCGTTTATTGCAACACGAACCATTAAAAATCACCTCAAAGAATAGTTAGTTTTATCAAATATTTATATGCACAATCTATAATAACTCTTACAGGGGTGGTTTTGGCAGTTGTGTGGCGTGAGATTAAAGGCAAATGGATAGAATAACCACCCTCATTGAGACTCCCGAACTTACCTGGAGAGACATACTCTATGAGACATTAACCGGCTTAGACCCCTGGGACATTAACTTGGGCGAACTCGCCTCCCGATACTCCCAGCGCGTGAAGCAGATGAGGGAGATGAGCTTTAAAATCCCTGCCAACGTGATTCTTGTTTCATCGGTTCTACTGCGAATGAAAGCCGACATTCTAACCCCAAACAAGAGCGAAGTTTACGCTGAACTCGCTGACTCACTAAACTACTTGTGTGACGGGGAATTCGGAGAACTGCTCAAGTCTTTAAGCGATGAGGAGGCTCAGGAATTCGAGATTGCCTTACGCCCTCAGAGAGTGCCTAAACGGCGTGTAACTGCGCAAGAGCTTATTTCCGCAATTCAGAAAGCGCTTGAAGAGCAGGGTGCTAGAAGGCAGAAGACTCTGGCGAAAAAGATTGATGACCGCAACATCGTGGTTGAAAAAGACATAGACATCATAAAGCTTATCGAAGAAACTTACGCTAGGGTTGCAGGTTTATTGAGTAAAAAGGAGGTTGTATTGTTTTCAGAGCTTGCGAAAACCCGCGATGAGATAGTGTCGGTCTTACTCTCCCTTCTTCATCTTTCAAACGACTCTAAACTCTTTTTAACTCAAGACAACTTGTTCGGGGAAATCTACATCAGAAACACTGCTTTCGCAGACTAAAAAAAAAAGCTTTATTTATAATGGGGTCTACCATAATTTATCCAAAAAAAATTTGATGTGATATACGATGACTGTTGTAAACTTTAGGATTACGAAAATCGACGGGGAAAAGAAAGACAAGACTGTTACGAGCGTGACGGCTAACGCAAGCTCCATGATAACGAAGATGGAGATTAAAAAAGATGATAACGCTGGTGAATACCTTCTGGTTTCATACAGGTACACCGTGAAATACGAGCCTGATATCGGATACATCCTCCTTGAAGGTAGCCTTTGGTATTTCAACAAGGAGTTGAAGAAGGTAGTGACGAAGAAGGACAAGGAAGTGTCAGTTGAGCGCGAAGTAATGGAGGAGGTCTCCACAGCAATACTTCGGGAAGCCATGCTAGAATCCGTGAGCATTTCCAGGAAACTACAGCTTCCACCTCCAATGCAACTTCCCAAAGTCGAAGTCAAACCCAAAAATTCAAAAGCGGCCTAAACTATGACGAGTCCTGCAATATGCGACTCATGCGGGAAATCAGGAACACTATACTCTTGCATGCTCTGTGGTAGGAGAGTGTGCGGGGACTGCCTGACTGTTCGGGGAGTGTGTAAGGATTGTATTTCAGGGAGGAAAGTTTCTGACGACTAAAATAGTATCTAGTGTCGTTTCAGAAATCTTTTCTCAAAACCCTTAAACTGTTTAGTCCCCCCTGTACTCTCCTTGTGGAGGGTGAGTGTCTCCTTATTATCGAAACTTGATTCGTACTTGTCCTTAAATGATGTTGGACCTTGCGATCGCGCATCCTTGTAAGTGTTTTGAACCTTCTCCATGTATTCGGCGAAACCACCCTTGCGTTCCTTCCGAGGTTTCTCCTCAACTGATGCGGACTCTGGTGGAGACTTAGGTATGCTAGCTGCTTCCACCTGTTTTTTTCCGTCGATTTTTTTTAGTTTATCCTCAAGGTCAGACCATCCGTCTGGCATGAAAATCACCTCAATTCTTTTAGAATTTATTAGGAGTGGAAGTTAAAATAAGTAGAATACCTAAATTTAATCCAATAGCATGGTCGGAAAAAAAGAAGAAGGAACAGACACTACATAAACTGAGATGGCTCATAAAAGCAAGGTTAAGGGTGGCGAAGTGTTTTCCGGATTCCAAGAGCTTCAGGCTCATTTAGAAGGATTTTCGCCTGAAGTTGCCAAAATGCAAGATCAAGCCCAAGGCAAGATCTGGGGTATGCGAGGACAGATTAAAGAATCCCTTCAAGCCTTAGAGGAGGGTAAGTTTAAACAAGCTGATTACAAAGCTTGGGATTGTCTAAGTTTATCCCTGGGAATTGAAACTAAGGAAACTCCAGAACAAGATAGAATTCAAGGATTGTTAGCTCATTCCCCGCAAGATCTTGAACAAAGCGTTCCAAACATGGAAGCACCATACGTTTCTCAAGCCCTCACAATCCTCGGATCATCCTTTATTCACAGACACAGACTCCTCGATGCCGTCCGATTCCTTGAGCGGGCGGTCGCGGTAGACCCGACGAATCTTTTTGCCATGCACCAGCTTTGTGATGTTTGCAATAAGGCAAGCAAGCTTGGGCTAGAAGAAGACATTCCGAATTGGGCGTCTGAGATGGACCGTGAAATAGACTTGGGGATCAAGACTTCTGGCGGCCTTCTTGAAGCCAGGGGAATCACGCAAGAGCATATTCAGGGGGGAGTTTCTGTTGCGCCTTTCCAGGAGGCGGGGCAGGAGAGAACACTTATTTTGGGAGAGCTTGAAACCTCGGCGAGCCTCCGATACAAGAGGGGGAGACACCTCGTCCACGATAAACACGACATGAAAACTGGAGGAGCAATGCTTCGAGAGAGCATGCAACACTCGTATACGTCACTCGCCCTCCAAAAAGTCCCTCGTTCACTCCGTGAAATACAGCGTGCCTTAGGTGGTGGCCTTGAGGTCGGGAAAATCAAGCACGCCGCCTGGGCGCTCACAAACATAGGAAACTGCCACATGCTCATCGGCGAATACGACAGGTCAGGCTTAGCTTACGCCTTAGCCCTCCAGGTAAAACCAGATTTTAAGATGGCTGTCGAGAAAACCGAGCAGCTTTCACGAATGACTCCTCAGACGAGATTATCTAAGACGGAAACCAAACATGAAAAAAGCCCTAAACCCGTGAAGAAGCCTAAACTTAAAGCTCCTGTTGCGCCGTGGAGTGATATCGCCCAGCCTCTGAGACCAATCGAAGTTAGAGTAAGCCTTGAAAACCAGGGTTTAAGTCTATGCAATCCCGAGGACGTTCGAACGCAGGCGGGACTTCTCGCCGCAACAATACAAGATTTGGAAGTGAGTCCGTCTCACGCTCAATCATTCATCCAGCACGCAGACGAGCAGCAGGCGTCTTACTGGACGGGACTTAATTCCTCAAACCTTCCAGTCTTTTCCTGTGAAGCCGCAACCCTCGAATTCATTGCAAACCATAAAAAGAGGTTCGGAGTTGAAAACGCTGAGGGAGCGCGAACCCTAGCCGAAACATTTGAGAGCATCCGGGCTGACATGATAATGCCCGAAGACTCAGGGCAGACTGAAGAGCTCGCTCATGAAGCAGACGTACTGAAAACACTGTTTGGAAAAATCGAGTGAAACGTGCATTACTTAGGAGTTGAAAAACCCCTTAATTATCCGCGGTTTCTCGTCGGGAAACTCCGACAAAGAAAAGGGGTTCGCTGAGGCTGGGATTTGAAGAACCGCAATATCGGTTCACGCTATAAACGAGAGTGGGGTTTTCAACCCCACAGAACGCATTAACTAAGTTTTCTCTTTTTGGGACTCTTCCCTATATTTTTCTAATTTTTTAGACGCTGTTATAAACCCTGAGATAGACACAGACAAAAAAATGGCACAGATACCAGAAAGAAAAATTATTCTTGAGATTAACGCTTCTTGGATGTGTGTATAAAGAAATTTATTTACACTAAATAGTAGGATAATAATCCATGCATAAGTAGAACACCTCAATAGCGTTTCCGTGACGACTTTTTTATGCATTTCCTCACACGATTCATCGTCGGGGTGTTTTCTTTTTTCCTCCCAGAACTCTATTAATACCACTCGTTTGTGTTTTTTATACTCCGCAATAAATGGTGGAAGGAATATAAAACAGCTTAATGCGAGAGTAGAAATGAGTTCCTTCTCTAGGTCATAGAACCCAAATAAAAAACCTCTGATGAAGTATCCGCTAGCAATAAAAACAAAAAAAGCTAGGATGCAATCTAGTAATACAAAATCTTTTTTTAGAAATTCATCCACTATTTTTATAAAATTAAACTCAACCATTTTATAGTGCGTTCCGTCGAAGACGGGACTCGCTCCGCGTGTGCACGGAGCGAGCCGTGCTCGCTGAGGCTGGGATTTGAACCCAGGCTCCCGCAGGGGGAACGGGATTAGCAGTCCCGCGCGTTAAACCATGCTCCGCCACCTCAGCAATTGTTTTCGTGTGTGGTTCAGGAAATAGATATGGGCGTTCAATAAAAAAAAAGGTGTTTTACGTTTTTTCTTCTTTCTTTGGGATCGCTGAGGTTGGGACACGAGAAACTGCGGATGCGGTTTCTGTGCGCCGGAAACCTTGTGGGTTTCCGTGCGTTTGAACCCAGGCTCCCGCAGGGGGAACGGGATTAGCAGTCCCGCGCGTTAAACCATGCTCCGCCACCTCGGCGTGAATGAAGCGAACTCAGATGTGGGAGACGAAGTCTCATCCACCTCGGCATGAAGGAAAAGAATTACTTGATTTTCTCGGCCTCATCGATGAGCATTATCGGGATGTCGTCTTCGACGCGGTATTTCAGCTTGCATGCGTTGCAGGTTAGGCTGTGTTCTTTCTTCGTGTCCGTGTATTTCAGGTCGCCCTTGCATTTCGGGCAGGCGATGATGTCCAAAAGCTTTTTGTCCAATGTCATTTTACATTATACTGTCTTTTCAACTATTTATTTGTTGTTCCCCCATATTCGGGGGTAAACGTCAGCCTCCATGATGACGCGGTATGGCTTTGCGATAACCCCATGGTTCAAGTTTAAAATCTCGTCCGAGGAATTTAATGCCTTAGCCAAGGCTAAAAGCTCGCCTTTCTCAGTCATAAGTGCTACGTCTTCCCCAGCCTTGATTGAATCGTGTAGTTTAGTGACTCCAGGTGCCATGAGCTTCGCACCACAGGCGATCGCCCCGACAGCAGAGTCTTTCACCCAGATTTTTTTCAAGTGGGCGACCATGTCTTCCAGTGGGTGGACTATCTCTCTAAGGCCCGTCTCAACACCATTTTCAGTGTAGTCGACGAACGCGTCCTTCAAATCCTGTAGAATCACACAGTCATCCTCATTGAACAAACTTACCTTAGTCCTCCTAAGCTCCTGCATGTTGGCACCGCAACCCAGAATCAACCCCCCATCGTGAATCAACTTTCTAATATAAGTCCCAGCTTGACAGGAGACGTCAAACACAGCATACCTGCCGTCACGTTCGAGAAGGTCGAGGGAGTAAATCGTACGCTTCCTAAGCTCCCGCTTTACCGCCGACTTTAAAGGCGGCTTCTGATATATTTCACCAGTAAGCTCGCTGAAAAGACTATTCAATTGCTTCTTGCTAACTTCATCGTGCACCCTCATAATACCTACATAACGTTTCGGGGATGAGAGAAGCGCTCCAACAACTTTTGTGGCTGAACCAAGAGCTACTGGAAGAAGACCAGTAACTTTAGGATCCAACGTCCCAGAGTGGCCTGCTTTTTTAAATCCGACAATCTGCCTCACCCACACAGTAACTTGGTGGGATGTGGGACCAGAAACCTTATCAACAATCACAATACCCTTCGTAAGATATTCTTTGATGGGTCTTTCAGCTGGCGTGCAACCGCAATCCAAGGATAAGTCATCCTCAGACTTGACTACTACTTCACCCAAACCAGTCGGAGAGTCCATCACCAAGGAAGATCCGCCTTCTCAAGCTCCTTTAAAACAGAATCAGATGACGCGTCCTTCTTAACCTTCAAAACAGTTGAAGTCGGCTCAACATCGGAAATGCTAACAGTCCTTCTGCGAACGCCAATACCATCAACCAAAACCTTACCATCCGAAGGAGCGCTCAAAACAACGCACAAACCGCCAGCATCTCTCCCACGAACCTTAACGCAAACGCGTCCAACATCAATCAAAGCCATAGTGAAGTAAGATATAGAAGAAAAGGCTTTAAAAATTATTTAAATTCAACAACACAATAATAAAACCCACAAAACGGGCCCGGAGCTCAATTCGGTTGTCGGAATCACTCGGCAACAGAGTTGCCGGTGCGCAGCGACCTAAAGTCGCTAGCGTAGCCGACGACTAAAAGGCCGTCTTCGGCTAACGCCTCGACGACCTAGAGCTTACGGGCACGCAATCAAAAAAAATGAGGGCCCGTAGCTCAGTTCGGTTTAGAGCGCTCGACTCATAGAGCCCTTTTCTTTTTAGGAAAAAGAAAAGTGTTGCACCCCAAAAGAAAAACTATTTTGGGTTGCTGAAGAAAAAAGCTTGAGAGATCGAGTGGCCATGGGTTCAAATCCCATCGGGCCCAACGCAACCTTTTTCTTTCT
>JBDRAY010000065.1:0-2299 GCA_043823295.1 Methanobacteriota archaeon
TGCATACCCATAATAAACTCCCTTAATGATAATCTTCATAATTTACTTCTAAAACATCTCCATTTTTTAATTCGAAGGTAACCCGCCAATTTCTGCTAACCTTTACAGCCAAGGTATTTTTTCTTTTACCTTTTAAATTATGTAAATTCAATCCAGGCAAATCCATATCATCAATGGTTTCGGATGTCTCAAGGAGTGCGAGAATTTTTCGAAGGCGTTCTGCATGCTGTGGATTAATTCCAGAAGCGTGTCCTGTTTCAAATAGTTTTTTTAGCCCTTTATGTTTAAATGATTTTATCATTTCAATAATTGTAACCTATATCGTAACAGGTGTCAATAATGAATATTTTTATGGGTAATGAGGTACGGGCTGGGGTCATCCATGGTAAGTTATAGACTATTCCGAATTAATGTCCTAGAGATCGGTGGGTGATTTACCCTGTTAAATGTTTACCAAGTGAAATGCGAAGCCTATTTCACATCGGCGAAGCCTATTTAACCGGGGTATCTAGATATAACCTGGAATGTAATGTCGCTTTGCCCTCGCCATAGACTCCCTGGAAAAACAGCCTTTTTGCCTTCGAAAAACGCATTATAGGCCCATTTCAGGGGGGTCAGATCGGCACTATTCGTCCAAAATCAACAACTTGCCATGGCCCGACCCCATTACTTTCCCACGTTAGGAAAAATGTCCCATGTCAAGGGCTGACCCCTTATTTCCGCGACTTCCAAAAGTTCCTTCTCCCTTTGACTGACATAATCAAAGAATTTTTCGGTCTCATAATTGTCCCGTCCCAATATCTTCCCCATCCGCTCCTGCAACTGCGTATTTTCCAGGTCATTAATATCAAATGCATAGATTATTTTGTCGCGAAAAATCGGCTGACGCCGCCACTGTGGCGAGTATATTCGGAAGTTTCTTCCGTTCGTCAATATCGCTAAGACCGGCCACTCTCTGCCACAATAGTCACTCAGTTGCTGTACATGATTGTCGAGGTGCAGGTTGAGCGCCTTAGTTTCGACGACGATTCTGTTTCCAATATTTATGTCAATTCGGCTGCCCTGAGTCGCATGTTCCAAATCTATGTGCTGGTGGCCAAAAGACTGAAGGAAAGGAATAACGATTTTATACTTAACGTTGTTTTCGCTCGGAACAAGACTTGTGAGGTCCAATGCTGCT
Source organism: Methanobacteriota archaeon (assembly GCA_043823295.1). Lineage (GTDB taxonomy): Archaea > Altiarchaeota > Altiarchaeia > IMC4 > SCGC-AAA252-I15 > SCGC-AAA252-I15. The sequence goes on from JBDRAY010000065.1 coordinate 1,181, forward strand.
AATTCGGTTAGGCGTTTCACGTCCATCAGTGCCTTCCTCCCTAAACGATTTCAACCGAATGCCTGTAATTGCCAGTAGCGTCTTTCTCTTTCATAACGTACTCTTCAGAGGATACGGTCTTTTGCGATCCGCTAAAAGAGAGTGTTAAACGGCCCTATTGTGTTGATATGACAAGAACTTTAACCGTTAGCTTCCCATCAGGGGTTGTGCGCTCACCTTCAATATCTGTCTTCAGTCCTTCTGAATTCGTAATCATATTTTTGGGATCATAAATAACGCACCATAAATTTTCGCACTTAGGATGCCTACGATAATGCTCTATATCGATTATTAACTCATCTCCGATTTTTTTAGCGTGCGCCCTATCACGAACATATTTGAGTTCAAGAACCAAATAATATTTGGGGAGCAAAAAATCCATTCGTGTACTTGTGCCTGCATAGCTAGGAGTAAACTCCTCTGGCCGTATATCAGAGACCCATGGCCGAAGTAATGCATGCAAGAGGTCTTGCACGTCCCATTCAGACTCAAATGAAAGTGACTGTGCACCTTTTCGCCTGTGGGATAAAGGGTGCATAGCGCGAGGAAGGCCTCGAAGGAGCACTTGAAGTAACTCCTCTATTGATGATGGTTTGTTTGCATCCGGTGTAGCTGATTTGCAAGGATCTGGAATTATTTGTTCTGGTGAAATACCTGTAGGCAGAACTCGTCCACCGCGATAATATCGGAACCCATTTTCCTCAAGGACTTTAACAACGCGTTCTCGATCCACCTCCCAGGTAGCTCGTTCTTCAGAGAACTCATCAGGTGACAAATCCATAAATTCTTCAAGAACATTTCCAAGAACTGTAAGGCTATCTGTATTAGGATCGGTACCCGCTCGGAACAACCACTCTTTCCACTTAGAAGCATGTGAAAGTCCAGGTGGCGAGCCAGGCGCGCCTGCGGATTCGAATAAAGCATCTAAGGTTGAATGGGAACCTTTTAAAACGCTGCCTACGGTGGCACAAACAACCTTTGGAATTCGTACATTTGTCATTTTAGGTACCAATAGGTTTTTTTGGTTCCGGCCGTTTAAAACGCAGTGCAGCCGGATTTTTCGGCTGAAACTGCTTGTTG
>JBDRAY010000066.1:0-10495 GCA_043823295.1 Methanobacteriota archaeon
ATACTTTCGCAAGTGATTCCCCGTTTACGTGAATCTTCCACTCGAGAAAGTAGCCGAACGGTGTTGAATCCACTTCAAAACCTTTTTCAGTGAGCTTGGTTTTAACTGCTTCGATAGTTTCCTTTGCAAATTCAACGCTCGACTTGCTTTCTGATAAATGTGCGAAGCTGTGAAGAAGGATTCTTTTTCTTCCGACTTTTCGTGCAAGCCAGGAAATGTTTGAAACCGCCTTTCTCAAGACTTTCCCCTTCCTTTCTTCGTCTCCGCTTTCAGACTGGAGGAACACAACGACCAGATCCCCCAGTTTTTTATCCTCGTCGACAGTTTTCGCATCCTCGAGCGTCTTACTGTAGGTCTTATACCAAAATTCGGGTGAATCAAACATCAACAACTTCATCTTTAACCACCTTATTATTTTGTGAAATATTGCTCGGCCTCTTCGGTAAGGAAGGCTACGAGCAAGTTTCCGATTGTGTTATTGTATACGAGGAAGGCATCGTGACCGTAAGGGAGGTCTAGGTTTTTGTATATAACTCTTACTCCGGCTTCCGCAAGCCCTTCGTAAATCTCTTCCACTTGCTCTGGGGGGTAGAGCCAGTCGGATGTGAATGATACGAGCAGGAATTTCGCCTTGACATTAGATAGTACTTTGGCAAGCTTTTGTTTTCCTCCGTAAGTTAGATCGAATTGGTCTATTGTGTCTGTGATGTAGAGGTAGCTGTTTGCATCGAATCGTCGCACGAAGTGTTCTCCCTTGTAGTTCAAGTATCTTTGGACTTCGAATTCCTGGCCGAATTTCCCGTTCTTCTTCTTTTTCCTTCCGAATTTTCGGTTGAATGCTTCCTGGCTTAAGTATGTTATGTGAGCAACCTTCCTTGCCAGGGCGAGCCCGTTTTTCGGTTGACCGTTTCCATAATAGTCACCGTTCTCCCATTTTGGATCGTTGATTATTGCCTGCCGCCCAACTTCATGGAGTGCGATACCCATTGGATACTGTTTCGTCGCGCACGCAACTGGAATTGCCAGGTGCACTGAGTCAGGGTATCTTATAGCCCATTCAAGCACTTGCATTCCTCCAAGGCTTCCTCCCGTGACGCAAAAAAGCTTTTCAATCCCCAAGTATTCAATGAGCTTTTTTTGGGAGTTCACAATATCTCCGACGGTTATCCGGGGGAAAGCAAGACCGTAAGGTTTGCATGTCTTAGGATTAATCGTTGAAGGTCCTGTTGAGCCTCGACACCCGCCGAGGATGTTAGCACAGACTACGAAGTACTTTCGAGTGTCGAAAGATTTTCCCGGGCCGATTGCAAGATCATACCACCCTTTCTTCCTAGAGTTCTTCCGGCGGGAGCCTGCCGCGTGAGCATCGCCTGAAAGGGCGTGGCATATGAGAATTCCATTGGATTTATCTTTGTTAAGCGTTCCATAGGTCTCATAGGCTATTCGAACTGGAGCAAGCTTTCCCCCCCCTTCGAGCGCGAGCTCGTCGAATTCGAGATACTTGGTCTTCACGACCCCTATTGACTCGTTTTTATTTCCCATTTATTTTCTTAAAGCCTGTTCGATGTCTTCTATTATGTCGTCTATGTGTTCAAGGCCTATTGAAAGCCTTACCAGTTCGGGCTTAATCCCCCCTTGCTTAAGCTGTTTCTCGTTTAGCTGGCTGTGTGTTGTTGTTGCCGGGTGGATTGCCAGGCTTTTCGCGTCCCCCACGTTTGCAAGGTGTGAGAATAGCTTGAGGGATTCGATGAATTTTTGCCCTGCCGTCTTTCCACCTTTTATTCCGAATATGACCATGCCGCCGAATCCTTTCTTCAGATATTTCTTCGCGTTATCGTAGGTCGGATGGGTTTTTAGGCCGGGGTAATTCACCCATTCAACTTGCTTGTGCCCCTCCAAGTATTCGGCTGCTTTAGCTGCGTTTTCACTGTGCCGCTTCATCCTAAGGGGGAGTGTCTCAAGTCCCTGCAGGAAAATCCAAGAGTTGTCGGGGCTGATACAGCCCCCAAGGTTTCGAAGCGGAACTAGCCTCATGCGGAGTATGTATGCGAGTGGTGTCAAGTCCCCGAGATCATGTGCATACCTTATTCCATGGTAGCTTTCGTCGGGTTCGGTAAGAAGCGGGTGTTTAGTGGACTTGCTCCAGTCGAATTTGCCGGAGTCCACGACCGCCCCGCCGATGGCGGTCCCGTGGCCGCCAATCCATTTTGTGAGAGAGTGTGCTACCACGTCTGCACCGTGGTCTATTGGAGTTAGTAGGTACGGTGTTGTGAACGTGCTGTCTACTATATAGGGTATTCCGTTTTCGTGTGCTATTTCGGCGATTGCTTCGAAGTCAGGGATGTTTAATGCTGGATTTCCAACTGTCTCCGTATAGACTGCCTTGGTTTTTTCTGTGATCGCTTTTCTTATATTGTCTGGATTTGTGGGATCTGCAAACTTTACTTTAATCCCGAAGCCGGGGAGGATGTTGTTGAATTGAGTGTAGGTTCCACCGTACAGGTCGTTTGCAGAGACTATTTCATCCCCAATCCGGGCTAAGTTTACTATACTGTAGAATATTGCAGTCGTCCCGGATGATAAGGCGAGTCCACCCACCCCACCTTCAAGGTCGGCAAGTCTTTTCTCCAAGACATCGGTTGTGGGGTTCATAAGCCGAGTGTAAATGTTTCCAAGCTCTTTAAGACCGAACAGGTTTGCCGCGTGTTCAGTGTTTTTGAAGACATAGCTGGTCGTCCGGTATATTGGCACGGCTCGGCAGAGCGTTGTCTCGTCAGGAGTTTGCCCCGAGTGTAGCGTTTTTGTCTCGATTTTTTGGTTTGTCATTGTTTTTTCACCTCAATTGAGTTAACAATCGTGTATTCGTATATAAATACTTTTTGTTAAATTTTATTCTAAATAGAATAAATATTTGTATCAGAATATATTCAACCAATCAACCAGACTGCAACAACGGGTAAAAGAACGTAAATAACGAGAAGAGTGAGAATCAGATAAGACAGAACACTAACCACTACCAAAGACCTGTATTTATGCACATCCGAGATCGAACACGCCCCACCACACTTCCGCTTAATAGACAGGTATATTGAAACCGCCAGAAAAACCAAACCCAAAACAATAAAATAAGTCTTGAATTTAGGGATCTTGAGTGCAGCAGTCATACTCCCAGCACCTAAAACACCAAACACCAACACAAAGGCTAAAGGCAGAGTGCAACAGCTTGACGAGATTAATGCAGCCTTAAATCCCAGTTTAATTCCCTTGAAATCCATTTGGAAACATATTAAAATAAAAAGAAAAAGTTAGAAATTCAGTCCATTCTTCAACAACAACCAGGTCCCATCATCACACCTCCAAGTTACTTTTATAAACCTGATATCAATTGGTTATTTAAATATTTAAAAGGCCAAGTTTCTAGACAGTAACCATGAATTCACGCAAAAAACCACCCACTTGCATGTCCCCCGAGGAATTCTGCCCTGTCAGACACACAATAAGAATCCTAGGGAAAAGGTGGACGATACTGATTATCAAGGAAATATTCTACAGCAACAAAAACAGCCTAGGATTTATGGACATCAAAAAAAGGCTTACAAACATTAGTGCAAAAGTCTTGTCTGAAAGACTCAAAGAGATGGAGGAAGACAGCCTTGTGAAACGACGAGTCTTTTCAAAACAAACACCGCTTCGAGTATACTACTCACTAACCGAAAAAGGACATGACGCATGCACAATAGTTGGCGAATTCAAAAAGTACGGACTTAAATGGGGCACTAAAAAGACATTCGACTGCTCCCGCATCGACTGCGAATTATGCGCTCAGATGAGAAATTCAGATCACGAAGAGAGTTGACTGAGAAGCTCGCAAGTTTTACAGATTTTTTTACTCGAAGGTTCCCCGCACAAATCACAGTCACATATTACTCCGCAAGCAGCCTGTTTTTTCAATTCAGGCAGAACTTTAAGAAACCCGTAAATAATGCTTTTTTTAGTGTCAGGTTTCTCACCCTCCAACCTGTTTAGCATACTCTTAACTTCAGATCTGAAGGAATCAAGAGAACAAGGGCAGGGATCGTAGACGACTGGAAATTCATTAAGCCTCGAATATCTTTCAGTTTCCGCTTCAGTGCAAAAATATAGTGGCTTGATGCGGGGAATGAATTTCTTGTGAGCTAATAGACCCGTTTTCGGGCCAAGCCGTGCGGATTGCATTACATTCCCCTGGATGAAGTTCATAAAGACTGTTTGGGCTTCATCATCCAGGTTGTGTCCCGTCGCAATGCAAGACGCCTTAAGCTTCCTCCCCTTTTTGTTTAAAATATTGCGCCTGATCACACCGCATATCGTGCACGCGTTAATGTGGACTCCCTTATCCGCTAAAACAGATTGCATGTAGCAAACCGAGCATCCGAACTCATCCCGCATGTGCACTACATGCAATTTAATGCCTTCGCCTGCACAAAAATCTTTGATATTTTCAAGGTTTTTCCTAGAGTACTCTCCAAGAAGCTGGTCGATGATCATGCCGGAAACATTGAAACCCAATTTTTTTAAAACAAATAGTGTAGTAGTTGAGTCTTTACCTCCGGAAACAGCAACCAAAACATTATCATCTGGATTAATGAGCTTATGTTTTTTTATCGTTGAATAAACCTTTTCTTCAAATTCCTTCAGAAATTTCCTGTCAGAACTTTTCATAAAAAGTAATCAGATTATCTCAAGCATGCGCTCGATAGACTTCCGGGCCCGAAGCCGAATATCCTCTGGTATGGAAACAACAGTCCGCAATTCCCTAAGCGACCAGGCAACCTTATCCAAAGTGGTCCGCTTCATGTTCGGACAGACTGCAAGTTCGGACGCTGGATAGAAAAACTTTTCCGGATTATCTTTTTTCAGGCGGTGGAGCATTCCAACCTCAGTTCCCACGATAAATTCGGTCGCACTCGAATCTCGTGCGTTTTCGACCATGCCACCTGTCGACAAAACCTTGTCGGCAAGCTCTATGACTTCGGCCCGGCATTCAGGGTGGACCATGACGCAAGCTTTCGGGTGAGCCTTCTTCTCCCGTAGAATGTCTTCGGCCAATATTTTCACGTGGGTTGAACAATATCCTTCCGAGGGTATTATCTTCTTGTCGACCTGAGTCGCCACGTAGTTTGCGAGATACTTGTCTGGGACGAAAATGATCTCTTGCGCATCAAGTGATTCCACAACTTTTATTGCATTAGAGGATGTGCAGCATACGTCGACTTCGGCCTTCACGTCAGCATTAGTGTTAACGTACGCAACCGAGGCGGCATCAGGGTGTGCGGCTTTAAGTTCGCGAAGCTTTGCGACGGAAATCATCTCGGCGAGAGGGCATCCAGCGTAAATGTCAGGCATAATCACCAACTTATCCGGAGATAGTATTGCCGCCGTCTCGGCCATGAACTTGACACCGCAAAAAACTATGACGTCGGCATCACTCTCCTGCGCCTTCTTGCTCAAACCGTACGAGTCTCCGACGAAATCGGCGACATCCTGGACGGGAGGCAACTGATAATTGTGAGACAGGATTATGGCATTCCTCTCTTTTTTTAGAGATGTAATTTCCTTGACCAGTTCTTCAACATCCATCTTGATATGGCAGTAATATTGGGTGTAAACCTTAAATATATCTTAATACAAACAAAGGCAAACCTACTTCAAGTAGATGCTTCCGAAATCCTTAAGGTAGGTGAAATCATCATCAGTCTTAGCCTCCTTCTTCCGCTCCGTGATGTATGTGAGGCTAGCATCCAAGTAATCGGCGTGATGGATCAACAAGGCTTCGGGGAATGCGGGAGTCTTGGGGCTTCCCCACTCAAGCTTCCCGTGATGGGATTCAACAATATGCTTAAGCTTCACCTTAAGCTTGTCGGAAATGTCTAAATCAACGATCTTGTTGTGCAGAATCTCAACACCCATCACTACGTGTCCCACAAGCCTGCACTCCAAAGTAGGCTTGATGTTCGTTTTAACGGAGAACTCCCGAGTCTTTCCGATATCATGGATTAAAGCACCTGTGATAACCAAATCCCTATTCAAGTCAGGATAAATATTTAACGCGTTCTCGCAAATCCTAATTACTGAGAGTGTATGCTCAAGAAGCCCTCCAATCCAGGCGTGATGCTTGTATAATGCGGCAGGGGAATATTTGAACGCCTTCACAAGCTCCTCATCTGAAAACAACACTCCTAAAACCTTGGCCAAGTCAGGATCCTTAACAGACGAGATAACTTCTTCAAGCTCGGAAAACATCTCTTCTATCTCCCGCTCACTCTCCTTTACGAAATCACCCTTAACATACTCGACAGGCGATAAAACCCTAATAGCAGACAAGTCATTTAAGGCAAGCTCTTTCACGTCACGATACTCTGAAACCTCACCCAGAACATGAATGACGTCATCAGCGGATATGGAATCATAAATCTTTTTGACTGAATCCTCATCATCGGGACCCCAAACCTTAAGCATAATCTCCCCTGAAGAATCCCCAATCCGAAGCTCGAACATAAAACCTTTCGAATATTTTTTCAATGGTTTTTTGAATTTCACCGCGAAATTTCCGTCCACAGTGTCAAACACTTGAAAGTCGATAATCTTTTTCATACGAACATCCTTAAGTTATCTAAAAGCTTTATAAAATAGTATTTCAATGGCCGAAGGAATCTCATGGGGTGGGAAAGACGAGGACGGTGGAACCGCAACAATAATCAAACAAAGAAAAGGAAGGAGGATCAACTGGCGTGAGACAGGGAAGATGATCCTCTTTCTCGCAGACGACGTAATCATAGCCGGATAGTAGTATACCTGATACTCAGGCTCCTTTAACCTAAACAAGGATGCTCGGCCCGTCGCTTTGCCGCCAACCATAACAGAGTGTGGGATTCTTGTTAGGCCCAACACCTAAAACACACTCCATCGTCTCCGGATTCTTCTTGACCATGTCCGCGACATACCATCCAATACCAAGGATTACGGCGACAATAACCACCACCCAGATAATGCCCTTAAGTTTCATAGGATAAACAATAGGAAGACAATTAAGAAATAAATAAAAAATCAGCCGGAAAACTCTCTTTCTTTACCCCCCTCAACCTCTAAATCACCTAAAACCTTCTTGGAAGCGCTTCTAAACTCTGAGACAGCCTCACCCAACGATCGAGCGAACAGGGGAAGTCGTTTTCCCCCAAAGAGTATGAGAAAGACAACCACCAAGAATATTAGCTCTGAATTTCCAATCATAATAATAGCTATTATTGAAAAAAAGGATTATTAACTACTATGACAGATGCAGGATCCAAATTCAAGGAGCTCGCAGATCTTATGGAGTACATGCGAGGACCCAAGGGATGTGCTTGGGATAGGGAGCAATCGATTGAGGATTTCTCCAAGCACTTGAAAAATGAGAGTAATGAAGTTTTAGAAGCCATTTCCAAGAAGGATTACCCAAACCTTAAGGAGGAGCTTGGAGACCTCTTGTGGAATATCGTCTTTATCTCCCAGATTGCTAGGGAAGAGGGTTACTTTACGATAGATGATGTCATGGATGACGTTAACGAGAAGATTGTGAGGCGTCACCCACACGTGTTCGGGGGTGAGCGGATTGATGATCCCGACGAGATTATCAGGCGCTGGCACGAGATTAAGCAGGAGGAGGAGAAGTGAACGCCTTAACCTTTGACGTTGAAGAGTGGTTTCAAGTAAACTGCTTGAGAAATGTTGCCTCAGACAGGGAGGATGAGCTCGAATCCCGGGTGGTCGAGCAGACTCGCAAGGTCTTGTCGATACTCGACGAATACGATGCTAAAGCCACCTTCTTCTTGTTGGGCAAGGTTTGTGAGGAACACCCTGAACTCGCAATCCAAATAATCGAGGGGGGTCATGAAGTCGCCTCCCACGGCTTCGGACACCAGAAAGTCTACGAGATGACTGAAAACGAGTTCACACTGGATATTGACGCGTCCATAAAATCGATCGAAAGTGCCTGCGGAGTCAAACCCATTGGTTACAGGGCGCCAAATTTTTCAGTGACAAACGACTGCAATTGGATTTTCGACGTTTTGAAGGAGAAAGGATTCTCATACGACTCGAGCATATACCCTTCCAGGATAGTAAACCTTAATGCACCGTCAAAACCCACAAGCCTGACGAAAATGAGTAACGGCCTCTGGGAGGTTCCGGGTTCGACTAAATCAATTCTAGGTTTTAGAGTCCCCTACGGAGGGGGAGTATTCCTTCGAAACAAGCCATACTACCTAACTAAAAGACTAATAAAAAAGGAGAACAAAAAAAATCAAATGACAGTAACCTACATGCACCCTTGGGAGCTTGACCCACACCACCCCAAGATTCCGTGCAGCCTTAAAGCAAGAGTAATCCACTATTCAGGCTTAAACCACGGCGAAAAAATCCTTCGAAACCTCCTCAAAGACTTCGAATTCAAACCCATAAAAGAAATAATCAATGAACAAAGAGAAGAGTATTAATTTTTTATTACTAGAACATAGTATTTATTGAAAATGTCTGATGATGGTGAAGGATTATCGTATCTGATTGAAAATTTAATCAACTATATTAAGACAACTCCGAAAGGGGTCTTGATATTTTGGACTATTCTTCTTATCGCATTAGTCTACACGCTCAACAACGCGTGGGGTTATATTGGCTGGTTTTTCGGCGGATGAAATCAGAAAACCAGGACGCCACCGTACCCTACTACCTGACTTAAGTCGCCTGTAACATCCCCTGAAGTCTGATAGCCTGCGAGCTCGGCTTTGCTTGCACCAAGCTCTTTACAAGCGTAGAGCATGATCGCTGTCGGAAGCACACCGCACATTGAAATATCTTTTTCAGAGACGACTTTCAAAAGCTTTTCAGGGTCAAGCTTCAAAACAGCCTCCAAAACGTCAGCATCCTTAATCTTCGCCGACTCCTGCGACTCATAGTGCGTAAGGTCTGTTGACGCCACAACCACCGTCTTACCCCCGAACTTTCTTATTGCGCTTGCAACCGCCCTGCCAATACTCTTCAAATCGGCTGAAGTCTCATCATCCAAAGGCAAATGCCCAATGCAAATAGGGACGAACATGAAGTCATCGCCCAAATACTGTAGGAACGGAAGCTGAACTTCAATAGAGTGCTCCCGCTGGTGAGCTAGAATATCCTCCTCGACAATGGGACATTCCCTTAAAATCTCATCTGCAATAATAGAGTCGACGGAAACCTCCCCGAGAGGAGTCCGCCATAAACCCCCCCTCACAATAGAAAACCTAAGACCCAGACCAGTATGATTCGGACCTAAAATCACGTATGAATCAGCAGGCTCGATCCGAGAGTAAACCAAGCCCGCAACCCCGCCAGAATACATGTAGCCGGCGTGCGGAACCATCACACCCGAAACCTGCCTCCTCTGCTTAGGCTCGCCCATAAACTCCGCAATCTCGCCCAACAAAACGTCGGGAGAGTACGGGTAAAACTGTCCAGCAACAGCCGGCATGCGAATCATCAAATACCTTATTAACCTCTTTAGAAATATAACTAGTATGCTTTACAAAAAGTTCTTCACAACCTCCGGAACAGGATTAAGTAAGACTAGCAGGCTAAACGCATTCGACAAAGCCCTCGTCTCCGCCCGCATCGACCAATGCAACCTCGTCCCAGTATCAAGCATCCTCCCCCCATACGCAACACCAATAGAATACGCCCGCATACCCCCCGGCTCCATCACACACTGCGTACTCGCAAGAAATGACGGCGAAGAAGGGGAATCAGTTTCAGCGGGAGTAGCCTGGGCCATGTGCGAGGCACACGAAACAAAAGAAAGATTCGGCCTCGTCGCCGAAGACACCCGGAAAACAAGCGACACAAAAATCATCAAAACACACTTAAAAGAAAAACTCGATGAAATGGCCGACGCCCGCAACATGAAAATCCTGGAATACAAAACCAAAACCACAAGCATAAAAGAAATACCCAAAGAAAACCACGGAACCGCAATCGCAGCACTAGTATACACAAACTAAACTCCTTTTTAAAAAATAAACACCCAATAACATAGACGCACTAAGACGATGATCCAGAACACATAGTTCTGGCGATAGTGTATGAAGCCCAGAGGGACTAAGCGAAGCGCACGTCCCTCATTTGATCAACCTTTAACAAAGGTTGACTAACACGCCTCAGTGGCTCAGACTGCACGGCTCGCTCCGTGCACACGCGCCGCGAGTGCCACCTAAAGGTGGCACGCACATTAAAACAAAAAAAAAGGAATAAATGACCCAGAGCCTAACAGCTCTGGCGAAACAAAGATCCCGCCTCGGTGGCTCAGACTGGTAGAGCGGCAGACTTGTAAGTCGGAATTTCCCGACGAGAAAGGGCGCACATCAGCCTTCACGGCTGAGTGCACCTGAACAACAAAGGGAGAAACCAAGTCATCTGCACGTCGAGGGTTCAAATCCCTCCCGGGGCT
>JBDRAY010000067.1:0-41204 GCA_043823295.1 Methanobacteriota archaeon
CACCCGCTTACTCAGCCCGTACACGTGACACGCAAACTTAAAAAGCCTTGTTTCACAATACTTTACGCACATTGGGGGAGACCTCCGCTAATTTAGATAACCACCCCCAAGTGGTTACAAATTAGCACTCCCCCAAAAAAAGCTAGAGGATTGCAACAGAGCTAATAATATAAAGAAAAACCATATTATTGCTTCTTTTTCCCAGCTCTCTCAAGCTTTCGCCTGAAACCCTCACCCCCCAAAAGCTTTTTGGAAAACTCCCCGCCGTCATCCAGACCGGAAATCTCATCCAAGGAAAGCTCACCCTCCTCAACAAGACGCTCCAAACCGTACTTCAAATATACTCTCGCGAAGTCGCTTCCGTCAACAACCCGAACAAGCTTCCTACTCTTGCCACCCACTTTCAAATTCCCCCAACTTTTTTTTTAAACTATAATTTAGCTCTGAATAATTAGTTATACCTTGACTTTTCTCCTGCCTTTGGGCCCGTATACATCAATGAAATCCCGGCGTAAGCCGACCATTAAACCATCGTCTATCTCCTGCCCCAAATCCCTTGCATAAGTGACTAACGCATTTAATTGATCCGCGCTTTCAACATACCTGACCCGTTTTAACATCTCATCAAACGGCACTCCTTCATGCAAAAGCAATAAACCAGCCATAGTTCCAGTCCTGCCTTTTCCGCCAACACAATGTAGCAAGACTTTCCCCCGCCCCAGTGAATCATTGACTACGCCTATGAACTCGTCCCTCTGCTCGGGAGTCGGCACCCCCATATTCGGAATCTCGAACGTGAAGTGCTCGATTTTTGTTTTTCCCAACATGTCAGCAAATACTTCCGTGTCAGGGAACTCATGATCCGGGATAAACGAAATCACAGTTTCAATACCGTGCCATTCAAGCGGTTTCAAGTCTTCGCCAAAAGGAACTGCAGAACCCGCAACCTGTTCCTGGTCATCAAACCACCGAAAATTCCCCGGCAACTCCTCAACATACTCCTCCTCATGACCCATCGTGGGGGGGAAATCCTTACCATAAAAACAATGGCAATAACCAATTAAGAATAGAAAAAACAGGCCAAGAAAAAAGAGTTTACCGCCGGGGGGACGCTCAAAAATGTTTTGCATTTTTAGCGCGCAGGAATCTCTTATGCGATTCCTAGCGTTTGAACAAACTGTTCGAATCCCTGCTTTTTTTATCTAATACTGGAAAGCTACTATTTTACATTCTGAACATAGATGGCCTTCACTCATCGTTGATTTATAGGGTGCAGCTTTCGACAACTTGCTTAAAATATTCTTAGGTGATTTTGAAAGACACATTTCATTATCGCCTTCACTTTTCCAATAGATGCCAGATGGGCAACCAACATCTGCATAAGAATACACACTCCCTCCTACCATATCTTTCCCGCAAACCGGACATTTCATGTAAAGTAATCACTCCATGTGAATAAATGTATTGAGGTCAGTTAAGCATGTATTTTACGTGATAGAATCGTAAATCTGAAATAATCGATAGACTGTAGGCCTTTTTAGTGGGAAGGTGCCGCCGGGGGGATTTGAACCCCCGACACCTCGGTCTTCAGCCGAGTGCTCTCCCAATCTGAGCTACAGCGGCGTTTTGTGCTGTGGGACCGTAGCGTCAGCGGAGGTCGTACTCGCGTGTGCACGGAGCGAGCCGTGCGCTGAGTGCTCTCCCAATCTGAGCTACAGCGGCGCAAACTTTTTAGGAAAAAGTTTGATTAAAACCTTTTCCTTCATATGTAGCGTGTGTATCTTATATGAGATTTGGTTTTAAAAGTGTTTTTATTCTTTTGGTAGGTGTTTTTTCACGACGCTGTGGAATGCCCGCCATAATTTTTCGACTGCCTCGAGTGTTGGTTCTTGGTCGAAGATGAGGTTGTAGTCTTGCTCTCCGCCTCTTCTTCGGATCAACTCGCGGGTGTCTTTTTCTTCGCCAACTAGAACGGCAACTCGGCCTGTAACATCTCCGGTTTTGACTCGAAGCGCCCGAAGTTCTTTGTCGAAGGCTGTGGCCTGATCCAGGCTTTCCGGGTCGGTGTTGTAGATTACATCCAGGTAAGAGCGGGGCCAGTAGGCTTTGCCTAAGACAGGGTCTTTGATTTCGTCGGCATCGCCCCATTTCGCGCCCGCGCAACATTCACGGGAAGACTTCACGAATGAGGGTTTAATCAAGTCCTCAAGGAGTTCGGCGATTGAGACATCAACATCTACGACTTTGCCTGTAGGCAGGGTTAATTCCACTTTCTCGTGGCGCGCCCTAGCAGCCTCACTAATGACCATGGGAGCTTGCCCGGCTTTCTTGGTGACGACGGTCATAAGAAAAATATTTGGTAGAATATGCGTATTAATCAGAGGGTTTGTTGGGGGGTTTTATTTAGTCAGATGGTTTCTTGTGTGGTTTTGTGAGTGTGAGCCCTATTGCTGCTGAGGTAAGGCATGCGATTCCGGCTATCAGGAATGGTGTCGTCCAGGCTTGAACTGAGCCTGCGGCTGCGTCCTTGAAGTAGCCTGCGACTTGAGGTCCTGCAATGCCTGCAACACCGTAGGCGAGAAACACCCAACCGTAGTTTGTGCCGACATTCTTGTTTCCGAAGAAGTCGGCTGTTGCGGCGGGAAAGAGCGCGAAGTTTCCGCCGAAATTGAATCCGATAATGCATGCTCCGATTATGAGGCCGAGTTCTGTCTGGCCGACCTTGAAGAAGAGCAGCATCATGGCGCCTTGGAGTGCGCACATGGCGATGAGCGATGTTTTACGTCCGATTTTGTCTGAGATTGTGCCCCACACTATTCTGCCGAGGCCGTTTAGTATTGCGTACCATGCCATGGCCGTTCCCGCGACCACTCCCGCCGCATTGACAGTGAGGTTCGGGTTGCTAGCGACGAGGGCGTCGATGCCGAAAAGCCTTATGCAGTAGATGACCATGAGGCCTGCGAGCGCTGACCCTGCGAACATGAGCCAGAGCATGAAAAATTGTTTCGTCCTAAGCATTTCACTGCTCGTGTAGTCTACCCCGCCCGAAGCTTTCTTGTTTTCCTTTTCTTTGAGAGGCTCCCAGCCGGGGGGTTTGTAGCCTTCCGGCGGGTTGACCATGACAGTGCTTCCGAGAAGTATGAGGATTAGAAATATTATGCCGTAGATTACGAAGACGCTTTGAACGCCTGGAAGTCCGAAGACGTTGGTCGTGTTTAAAAGGCCTCCGAACCAGCTGCCCGCAAGCTTAACCCAAAGGGTTGCTCCGAATCCGAAGCCTGCTACTGCAAGCCCGGTAATCATGCCTTTTTTGTCTGGAAACCATTTCATGCAAACGGCTATGGGGACTACGTATCCGAGTCCTATGCCTGCGCCACCCACGATTCCGATGAAAAGGAATTGGAGTGGGAAGTTTGAGCCATAGAATCCTCCGATGATGTAGCCGAGGCCTAAGACTATTCCGCCCGCCATCGCAATCTTTTTAGGGCCTTTTTTAGCCTGAAGCCTTCCAGCCAAGACCATGATGACTGCGAAAGTTGCAAGCCCCGCCGAGAAAATCCACGCGGCCTGGGAGGCTGTGAAACCGTAAATCCCGCCTTCAGAAATCGGGATAGTAATCTGTTTTGTGAAAACGCTCCAACTGTAGATGGCACCCAAGCACAGTTGGATTAAGACAGCCCCTAACACAATAATCCAGCGATTAGGTAATTTCTCAGTCACTTACTGGACCTCTGCTTCAGTCCCAAGTGCTTGTCCAGGCAAACCCCTTTCGAATTTCGCGAGGACGCCACCCTTCTTGCCGTGGACTTTGGAAACCACACCGGAAATCTCCTTGCCGGTTGGAGTCTTCCAGACAACCTTCTTGTCCAAGAGCTTCTCGGCGTCCTCCTTGTTTTTAACACCCTCAACCTCCAAGACGAGCTGGTTGGTCTTCTGAGTGTGTCTTCCACCTCGATAACTTAGGATAACTGCCTTCATAGGATATACAAATATGACAGGAGACTTTAAAAAGACTGGGTTTTTCAGGATATGTCTCGAAGGATTATCGCCAATTGCAATCTTTAATAGAAAGGTTTTTAATGCTTGAAGTTAAATAGGTTCCTTCATGCTGACTGAGATTCGATTTCACGGGCGAGGAGGCCAGGGAGCCGTTACCGCCGCCACGATTTTGGCTATCGCAGGATTCAAAGACGGGAAATTCACTCAAGCCTTTCCGCGCTTCGGAGTCGAGCGGAGAGGTGCGCCCGTTGAGGCTTTCACGCGAATGGACGACAAGTTCATCAGGAGAAAAAGCGCCGTGTATGAACCGGATATTCTAGTGGTATTGGATAGCACGCTCTTCGGAATACCCGCATCCTCTGGGAAAGAAAGCGGGGCGACGCCCGGACCCATGATCCTTGAGGGACTCAAGGAGGGTGGCACTGTCATAATCAATACCAACAAGGACCCGGAAAGCTTCGGAATCCATAATACTAAGGTCAAGACGGTTGATGTCACAGCGCTTGCAATGGAAGTGTTGGGACGCGATATTGTAAACACTGCCATGCTGGGCGCGTTCGCAGGATTCACGGGGATGGTTTCAGTAGACGGGATTACTGACGGTATAAACGAGCATTTCTCAGGCTCGATAGCCGCGAAAAACGTCGACCTGGTAAAAAAGGTTTATAAGGAGGCCAAAAAGAATGGTTGACTGGGACAAGATCACTTACAAGGTGGGCGACGTTGAAGTCACGATGGGTGCGGTCCTTCCAAGCAACGGGTCAACTGCAAACACCAAGACTGGCGGCTGGAAGAGTATGAGGCCCGTCACAGACCATAAAAAGTGCACGGCCTGCGGGATGTGTTGGACGTTTTGCCCTGAAGCCTGCATTCACCCGCGCAAGGAAGATGGTAAATTCCAGGCGGACTACGATTACTGCAAAGGCTGTGGGATATGCCCGACAGTATGCCCTGTAAAATGTATTGAGATGGTGCCCGAAGAAAAGTGAAGGAATTAATTGAGGCGTCACACGCGATAGCCGAGGCCGTGAAGGCCATAAGACCCGACGTGATCGCAGCATACCCGATAACGCCACAAACCCACGTAGTCGAAAGGCTCTCAGACTTTGTGGCAGACGGGGAACTTAAGACCGAGTACATTAACGTGGAAAGCGAGTTCAGCGCGCTCTCGGCCTGCTTGGGGGCTTCGGCAACAGGAGTGCGCTCATACACCGCAACTGCAAGCCAGGGACTGTCACTCATGGACGAGATACTCTACATCGTCTCGGGAATGAGGCTTCCAGTATGCATGACAATCGTAAACCGCTCGCTGTCAGCGCCAATCAACATTTGGAACGACCACCAGGACTCTATGACAGCACGGGATGCGGGATGGATTCAAGTATACGGGGAAACAGGCCAGGAAGGATACGATTTAACGCTCATGCAGTTTAAGATGAGCGAAGACCACAGAGTGCTGTTGCCTTCAATGATGTGCATTGACGGGTTCACCTTAAGCCACGTCTACGAGCCGGTGTACACCCTAACCGACGAGCAAGTCCGAGACTTCCTCCCCGACTACAAGCCCTTGCATGCAGTATTGGATCCGAAAGACCCGATCACGCAGGGTCCCATAGGATTTCCAAGCCACTTCATGGAGTTTAGGCGAACCCAGGAGCTGGCCATGAGGGAGTCGCTAAAAGTCATCGAGGAAGTCTACAATGACTTTAACAAGCGGTTCCCCATGGAAATACCTGATTCACGACCTGAAAAATACGCTCACTTGGAGCACTATCACACAGAGGATGCGGAAGTCATCCTCGTAGCCATGGGATCGGTCTGCGGGACGATAAAAGACGTTATCGATGAACAACGAAACAAGGGAGTGAAGGTTGGGTTAGTTAAGATAATAACGCACAGGCCGTTTCCGTTTGAGGCCTTGAGAGCAGCCCTAAAAAACGCCCAGAAAGTCGCCATCATCGAGAAGGCCATATCCCCAGGACTTGGGGGGCCTGTATTCGGGGAGATAGCTAGCGCACTCTATGACGAGGAGGACAGACCCGAACTCCGAAACTTCATAGTCGGATTAGGAGGCCGGGACGTAAAGCTTGATCACGTGGAAAAAATCATCGAAATGACTAAATCAGACAAAGGAAACAAAGAGGAGTGGATGTTTTAAATGGCTATAGCAGGACTTCCTGAGGAGGAGTATTTTTCACCAGGACACCGCGCCTGCGCAGGATGCGGGGCGGCAATAGCACTTCGACTCATCACCAAGGCAGCCGGCGAAAACACCGTACTCTGCGAATCAACAGGATGCATGGAAGTAGTGTCGACCCCATACCCAGAGACAGCGTGGAAACTCCCCTGGATTCACGGAGCATTTGAAAACAACTCTGCAATAGGCTCGGGAGTTGAGAGGGCGCTTAGATCACTCGGAAAAGAAGACGTGAATGTTGTCGTGTTCGGAGGAGACGGTGCAACATACGACATCGGATTCGGAGGGTTGTCGGGGACGTTCGAGCGAGGCCACAACCTGACTTACATCTGCTATGACAATGAAGCGTACATGAACACGGGGATACAGAGATCAAGCTCTACACCGTTCGGGGCTTCAACCACCACTTCACCTTCAGGCAAGGAAAGCTTTGGAAAACGCGAGTGGAAGAAGGATATAGTCCACATCATGGCGATGCACGGGAGCCCGTATTGCGCGCAGACCAGCGTTGGATTCCCGCAGGACGCTTACAAGAAGATAAAGACGGCGATAGAGACTGAAGGTCCGGCTTATGTGAATCTATTCGCTCCATGCCCCACAGGATGGAGGCACGACAGTGCCTTAACAGTTGAGATTGCAAAGCTTGCTGTCGACACCGGAGTCTACCCGATTTACGAGATAATCGACGGTAAACACAAGATCACGCGTCCCTCAGACGTTGAAAAACTGAAACCCGTGGAAGACTACCTGAAAATTCAGGGCAGGTTCAGACACTTGTTCAAGCCCGAGAAAAACGAGGAAGTAGTAGGAAAGATACAAGAGCAAGTTAAGGCAAACCTGGAATACATCCTGAAATGCCAGGAAAGTGGCTTATAAGGGCCCCCACGCTTTTTATATAGTAGTTCCCATAAATAATTCCATTTTTTCTAAAAAAATAATTAGGTGAAGGGTGATGGATTCAATAGTATCAGATGTAATACAAAGGACTGAGTTAGACGAGCCAAAACAGACAGTGGACTCTAAAAAAGGCACTGACGTAACGTCAGATGAGGAATTACGCAGAATAGTTGAGGGTATAAAGACCTCAATTAAGGTTGTTGGCGCCGGAGGAGCAGGGTCAAACACAGTCGAAAGACTGGTGGAGATGGGAGTTGAAGGGGGCGACGTAATTGCAGTAAACACGGACGCGCTAGATCTCCTTAATACTCCAGTTAACACCAAGGTTTTGATTGGAACGAGCATTACCGGCGGAATCGGGGCTGGAAACAACCCTGAAGTCGGTGAGGAATGCGCTGAAGCAGACATTGAAAAGATTTCTCACGCACTATCAGGTGCAGACCTGGTTTTTGTGACTTGTGGTTTGGGGGGCGGAACCGGAACAGGTTCCGCACCAGTTATTGCCGAGGTCGCACGAGACCTTCAAGCACTCACAATCGCGATTGTAACACTGCCTTTCACTGTTGAAGGGCGGATGAGGGCGCAAAACGCGCTTCGAGGATTGAAAAAGCTTAGGAAGTACGCTGACACAGTCATCGTGATTCCAAACGACAGGCTTCTTGACATTGCACCAAACCTTCCGATTAACTCGGCATTCAAGGTCGCGGACGAGCTTCTTGCAAACGCTGTTAAGGGCATTACTGAGATGGTTACAAAGCCGGGTCTCGTAAACCTTGACTTTGCAGACGTTCGAGCCGTCATGAAGGATGGTGGAAGCGCTATGATCGGTTTAGGTCAGTCGACCAAGGAGACGCCAATGGGCGACCGTTCACGCGAGTCTGTTGAGAAGGCACTTCAGTCGCCTCTTTTGGATACGGACATTTCTAGTGCGACTGGTGCATTAATCAATATTATTGGGTCTCGCGACATGACTCTTGAAGAGGCTGAAGACATTGTTAGAAGGGTTGCCGAGCGTATTGACTCTAACTCGCAGATTATTTGGGGTGCCCAGATTGATGAATCATTGGACAGAAATATTATTCAGACGCTTGTGATTCTTTCAGGCGTTCGAATTCCCGGATACGAGGAAGAATTAGAGGAGCGATTAGAGAAGTCGGAGAGTGTAGATCAGTTTGATATGGGATTGAAAAACATCTAAAAAAATCAATCCCGCTTATAGCGAAAATGGGACTAAATATAAATATTTCGAAGGCACTTAGCGAAACCAAACGGATTTTACGGTGTACGAGAAAGCCTAGGACGGCCGAGTTCAGTGAGACTGCAAAAATCACTGGACTTGGGATTATCGTAATCGGTTTCGCGGGATTTGTTGTCTTCTTAATAGCCCAGTTGACTTTGAATTTATTTTAAAATGGGAATATACGTCGTTCGTGCTACCGCAGGCCAGGAAAGAGTTGTGGCCGAAATAATGTATCGGGAGGCTTTAAGCCTGAAAGATGAGTTTGAAAAGCTTGGGAAGGCTGTTTACGGTGTCTTATACACTACGGGCCTTAAAGGATACCTTCTGGTTGAGGCAGACAGCCCGGGAACCGTTGAAGACTTGGCGCGCAACGTCCCAAAGACTAAGGGGCTGCTACTGAAAAAGAGAGGGGACTTGTCGTCTGCAGGAGTAGTCTCAATAAGCGAGTTGGAAGAGATTCTCGATCCGACACCCATTGTCACTGAAGTCAACAAGGGCGATCTAGTAGAGCTTATTTCAGGCCCCTTCAAAAACGAGAAGGCTCGTGTAGCTCGGATTGATGCGGATAAAAACGAGATTACTGTGGAGTTGATCGAGGCTGCAGTCCCTATCCCGGTGATTGTGCGAGGGGACGATATCAAGATCATTCGAATGGAGGAAGATAAAAGTGAGTAAGAAAGAAGTAGATTCCTTAATAGATGGGGGAAACGCATCCGCCGGCCCGCCACTCGGACCATCATTGGGTATGCTAGGCGTTAACGCAGGTCAAGTCATAGCCGCTATAAACGAGAAGACCAAGGATTTCGAGGGAATGAAGGTTCCGGTAAAGATCATTGTAGACGAGCAGACCAAAGAGTTTGAGATAAAGGTCGGAAGCCCACCTACTTCAGCATTGATAAAAAAGGAGTTGGGGATTGAAAAAGGAACCGGTGACGGCAGCACTGTCGCGAACATGACTTTCCAACAACTCATCAAAATCTCGAAAAACAAGAAGGATTCACTCCTTGCAAACGACCTTAAGGCTGCGGTAAAAGAGGTTGTCGGAGTCTGCCAGACCATGGGAATAACCGTTGAAGGCAGAAAATCCAAGGAGCTTACTCAAGAGATTTCAGAAGGCTTGTGGGATGACGTGATTTCCGGCAAGAACGAAGCACTCCCTGATCGAGTCCACGAGGATGAATTCAAGGCTGACGAATCCAAACTAGTTGTGGAAGACGTAGAAGAAGCACCCGAGGAAGAAGTTTCCGAGGAAGGTGAGAAACCAGCTGGGGAAGAAGGCAAAGACGAGTCTGAAACTAAGGAAGAAAAGAAGAAGTAAATTTTTTTCTTCTTCAATTCTTTTTTATTAATCTATCTCAACTTCTATTCCGCCCACGCGCTTGGAAATAATGTTGTATACTACTGCGATCAGCCAGCCGAGTATAAAGCCCAATATCCCGTAGATAATCGGGATGAACACTATTGCCCCAATACCTATTCCCGCTGGAACCAGTGCCCACTTAGACCCCGACAATATCCCACCTAAAAGCGCGAAAACTGTGAAAATCACGCCCGGAATCAAGCCGAACACCGCATACACTGCTCCAAGCGTCTTTCCGACGGAAACCGCCCCAAAACGCTTAACCTTTGGCATGTAATCTAGTTCGAGTAGGAAAATAAAAAATAAAATGAGGGGGGTGATTCAAACCCCGTAAAATCGAGGTTAAAAAAAATAATAATGCTATTTCTTGCTGTCTTCGATTATTTTTTCTACGACGCTTGGGTCGGCGAGTGTTGTCGTGTCTCCAACGTCGGAAGCTCCTTCCGCAATCTTCCTTAGAATCCTTCGCATAATCTTGCCGGAACGGGTTTTCGGAAGAGCGTCTGCAAACTGAAGCACGTCAGGTGTGGCAATAGGACCTATTACCTTGCGAACCGTTTGAATGATCTCTTTTTTAAGCTCGGGACTTTCCTTGATACCCTCCTTGAGTACTACGAAGGCGTATAAGCCCTGACCCTTGATTTCGTGGGGTAGGGGAACAACTGCGGCTTCAGCGACTTTCTCGTTCGAAACGATAGCAGACTCGACTTCGGCAGTGCCGATCCGGTGCCCTGAGATGTTTATGACGTCGTCGATTCGGCCCATAAGCCAGAAGTCGCCATCCGCGTCTATTCGGGCGCCGTCCCCGGTAAAGTAGTATGGGGGAAACCTCGACCAGTAAGTCTCCACGAACCTTTCGTGGTGGCCGTATACAGTGCGCATCATGCCCGGCCATGGGCGTTTAATGCACAAGTATCCTCCCTCGTTCACGCCTGCTTCAGTGCCATCCTCTTTCAAGATGACAGGTTCAACACCCGGGAAAGGCTTGTTGGCTGAACCCGGTTTAAGAGTTGAGACTCCGGGAATGGGAGTAATCAGGATTCCTCCGGTTTCAGTCTGCCACCAAGTGTCGACTATCGGACAAGTCTCCTCTCCGATAACCCTGTAATACCACATCCATGCTTCAGGATTGATCGGCTCTCCGACAGAACCTAAAAGCCTTAAGCTCGTAAGATCCCTGTTTTTAGGCCAGTGGTCGCCGTCTTTGGCGATAGCTCTGATAGCCGTTGGGGCAGT
Source organism: Methanobacteriota archaeon (assembly GCA_043823295.1). GTDB lineage: Archaea > Altiarchaeota > Altiarchaeia > IMC4 > SCGC-AAA252-I15 > SCGC-AAA252-I15. The sequence continues at coordinate 10,930 of JBDRAY010000067.1, forward strand.
GTAAAAGATGTTTACCTTGTGTTTTTCAACGACATCCCAGAAGCGGTCCGGTTTCGGCCAGCTTGGAACACCCTCAAACATGACTGTTGTAGCACCGTTTGCAAGCGGGCCGTAGACTATGTAGCTGTGGCCGGTAATCCATCCGATGTCGGCAGTACACCAGTACGTGTCCTCCTCACGGATGTCGAAAATCCACTTGAAAGTCTGGTAAGTGTACAAAAGGTATCCAGCAGTAGTGTGCAAAACACCCTTAGGCTTTCCAGTAGTGCCACTTGTATACAAGATGAACAACGGGTCCTCAGAGTCGACGTGCTCGGGCTCACAGTAGTTTTCGACTTCATCGTCAAGCACTTCGTCATGCCACCATACGTCGCGACCCTCCTTCATCTCGACTTCGTGAGTGTGAGTCCTGCGAACCACAACCACGTTTTTCACGTCGGGACAGCCGTCTAAGGCATCGTCAGCGTTCTTTTTAAGATGAATGACCTTGCCGCGCCGATAACCTCCGTCAGAAGTGATGAGCATTGTCGCGCCAGAGTCAAGAATCCGATTCTTTAAGGCTTCGGCGGAGAATCCCCCAAAAACTATGTTGTGGACCGCGCCAATTCGCGTGCAAGCAAGCATTGCGATAGCTAGCTCGGGAATCATGGGAAGATACATGCAAACTCGGTCTCCCTTTTTTACTCCCTTCGCCTTTAAGACGTTTGCGAACCGGCAGACCTCGCGGTGTAATTCCTGGTAAGTGTAAATTTTCGTTTCCCCGGCAAGCTCGCCCTCCCAGATGATTGCGGCCTTGTTTTTCCTGGCGCCGGTCAAGTGCCGGTCTAGACAGTTGTATGAGACGTTAATCTTTCCGCCTTCAAACCATTTGCAGTCGACTTTCTTTGGATCCCATGAGGATACTTTATCCCATTTCTTAAACCAGTCGAGTTGTTCGGCTTTTTCAGCCCAAAACCTTTCAGGGTCTTCGATAGACGCCTCGTATATCTTCTTGTACTCGTTTTCATCCGCAAGATACGCGCTTTCGAGCTTGTACTCGCTAGGTTTAAACTTGCGTTTCTCATCCATTAGAGAATGAATTGTTTTTTCTTTTGATTCTTTTTTAGTCAAGTGAACATCTACTGAACCCATAAATCATCCCTCTGGTTTATCTGATAGGATATATAATATCGACTTTGAGCTTAAAAAATAGATGATTGTATCGATTTTGATAGTATTTTTTTGATTTAAATATACTTATTGATATAATTTATCATTTACATGTCAGTATACGCAAGATATAGTGGATGTGATATCAAAATATTTGAAGAGAAGTTACAATGAAGTTGGATAAAAACGAAGCTAAAGTGCTTGAAATACTCTTGGAGAGGGGAAACGCCACGAACCATAAGATTTCAGTGGAGATAGGGATACACCATCAAACAGTCAGTAAAATAAGAAAGAAACTGGAGAATAAACTTGGGTTGAAATATACTGTAGAGTTCGACTTCGATAAAATCGGCATAACTTCGATGTACCACATCTACACAAAAATCTATACGCGAGGAAAAACAGAGAAACAACGGCAGAGGGCTCGGAAATACTTTGATGAAAGACACGTGTTTGTAGGTTACGGTGCAGTATCCCACGCCATATGGGATGGGTACGTGGTTTTAACCTGCAAAGACCATGAATTCGACAAAATCCTTAGAGACTACAAGGAAGTGTTAGGAGGAGACATAGAAGACATTACGGTGATAAAACACACATACAACATAGGAAAGCACTTGAAACTACAAGATGGTTTGAGACAATACATCAAAGAAGATATAGGACAACAGATATCCTAAACGAGTGTTGATTGATTATTTATCTTCAGGTTTCGGCTTTTCATCAGCCGGAGCATCATTTTCTGGTTCTTTTTTTGCTTCTACTGTGAGTGGTTTCTCTTCGGGCTTGCCTTCTTCTTCCACTGGCTTTTCTTCCTTCTTTTCCTCGGCTGGTTTCTCTTTTTCCTTTTTATCCTCGGAAGCTTCTGGTTTCTTCTCTTCTTCCTTCTTCTCAGAGGTAGGCTCTTGGTTTTCCTTCTCACCTGCTTCAGGTTCCTCGGAAACCGCACCTTCAGATTCCTCAGGTTTTTCCTACTTGGGCTCAGGCTCTTCTCCCTTGGGCTCAGCCTTATCCTCTTTGGGCTTGGGCTCTTCTTGCTTAGACTCAGTCTTCTCGCCCTTAGCTTCGGGCTCTTCCTTTGATTCTTCCGTTTTGGCCTCAGGTGCATCCTCGGGAATATGAGTTTTTAGAGCGCTCGCCTCAGAGTTTGCCTTGGATACCATAAACTCTAAAGTTTCTTTGGTTATGATGTGTGCATTGAATGCGAGGTTTACGGCCTTTACGTATGAGTCTCGGATAATGTGTGGTAGTGTGGTCGAATTTACAATACCTGCATAAATCGACAAATTGAGCGCGTTATTGTATGCTGTGACAATCTTTTGCCTTGTCTGCTCGACGTCGACGTGAAGGACGTCACCAGGGTAGACTACGCCGTCTTCGAGCGCTGCGAAAAGATTCAAGCCCACCTCAAAAGGCTCCAAGCCAAAGCGGGTGAGTACGGCAGCAAGCCCTGGGGACACTGCTTCCCCGGCTTGGACTACGATTGAATCCCGCATGACCACGATTTTACCGCCCTCGATCTTGGCTTTAATGCCAACAGCCTGAAGGTCTCCGATTATGGGACCTGGGGCAAAAGGAGTATCCCCCTTGGGGATTACAATGTCTACCGGCGCGATCGAGCCTGCCCTTGCAGGCGCACTCGTCTTGTTTTGAAATAAGAGTTTTTCGAGTTTGAAAGGTGATAATTCAGTGATTACGACTGCTGAAGGCCCTTGCAGGTAGTTGCCGATTTCTTCGTTCACCTTGGCTTTTGAAAGAGCGTGTTTTATGATGTTGTTTCGTGCTACTTGGATTTCGATTTGGTCTTTGAGGTTCTTTCTCATCCTCTGCATTTGTTTCGCAGGGATTCCCTCAATTCCCACAACTCCTACGACTTTCGCCTTTGAAAGCTTTTTCGCTATTTCATCGACCTGATTCTTCTTCCAAGGAGCTACCATAGTTTGATTGCCTCCCCCATTGTTGTTTTCGCGTGGACTGACTTGATTTTTTCTTTCGGGATTTGACGCTCGATTGTGTTGTATACTGCCATGATGTTTTCGAACAGGTCTTCAGGGCTCATTGATTCCACTCCGACGGGGATGTGTATTGTCGGGCTTTTCTTTGATCTTAGTCGCACGCTGTCTTTCAGCCGCGTTATGACACCTTCAAGGTCTGCGTTCGGAGGTACTGGTTGAGGCATTTTCGATCGAGAACCCAAGACGATTCCCCATGTTTTTCCGATTGTTGTCATAAGGTCGGGTTGCGCGATGAAGGAGTAGCATTCCTGGGCTATTTTCCTCATTTTCCGCCTGTTTTTAGATATGTCTTCGACTTGGGCTTTCTCGTATACGTGTTTTGAGAGTTTTTTCGCTCGGACTGCCATGTCTCCTTCGGCGAATACGCCGATCTCGACGTCTTTACCCCTTCCTTTGGGGAGGAAGACTGTTGTGTTAAGCTTGTATTGGGTTGACTCCATGTCCACGTCTGTGAAGGTGAAGCTTGCTTCCACTGTTTGTGTGAACTTGCGCTTCTTGGACTTGGATAACGCTTCCGTTATGTTTGCAATTATTTCCTTTTTTTCCATTTAATCCCTCCTACACGACTAGTCGAGTAGTGTAACGGGTGAAGTATTATATGGTAGGTTAGTCTATAAAAATGCGCTTGTTATGGCGTTAAATATGTATCCGACAAGAATTATGCCCCCACCCACAATTGCAAAAAATACTATGATTAGTTGGGTCTTCATAACCCTTTTGAGTATGACTGCTTCGGGGAGGCTTAAGGCTGCCGTAGCCATCATGAATGCGAGGGCTGTTCCAAGAGGAACCCCTTTTTCAAACAATACTACTGCTATGGGCACTACTGCACTGCAGTTTGCGTAAATTGGAATTCCCAGAATTGCTGCGAGAGGAACTGAAAAGAATCCTGTCTTCTCAAGAATTCCGTGGATTGCCTCCTCAGGAATGAAGCCATGTATGATTGCCCCTATTCCAACACCAAGGACAACCCAAAACCAAAGTTTTCTTACTATGAGAAAGGCCTGCTCACGACCGTATTCTAGTCTTTCACTAAACTGCCAATCCCCCTCTTCTTCGAAATCGTCGGAGGCTTTGAAATCCTTTCGAATGAATCTTCCTAGATTGAACTTTTCGATTAAAACACCTGACAAGACTCCGATCATAAGTCCAAAGAGGATGTATGCAGCAGTAATCTTTAATCCGAAAAATCCGAGCATGAGAACCACCAGATACTCGTTTATCATAGGCGATGTTACGAGGAAGCTGAATGCGGGTCCGGGGGATACTCCAGCTTTCAGAAGGCTCATAAAGATGGGGATTGACGAGCACGAGCAAAATGGTGTGATTGCCCCGAATAGTGATGCTATTGCGTAGCTTGCTCCCTTCTTCTTTGAGAGTAGTTTTTGGATTTTCTTGTAGCTTATGTAGGTTCGAACGATTCCAATCAAACCTATCATGAAAAAGAGGAGGAGGAGGATTTTTACGGTATCGTAGATGAAAAAATTAAGGGTTTGGGCGAGCCTTGAACTTGGTTCCAATTTGAATGCGTAAGTGATGAGAAAGCTTATTGTTTTTTCAATCATTTTTTTTTTAGATGTAGATTTCAGGTCCCTCCGTTTTGAGAGGTTCAATTTGTTTCGCAATCGTGTATGCGTCGACTGCGGCCCAAATGCTTATGAATATGTTTAAGATGAATCCTATTTCCCGTGCATAAAAATATGCGTAGTATGTTGTTAAAGCCTCCAATGCCAGGAAGAAGACTCCTTTTGGGAACCGGTCTATGTAGAAGTGTCCGAATCCCGCGATGATAACCGAGAAAAATGCGGCTAAAATAGGATTCTTTTTACCCATGACTAAATACATAATCCGTAAGTTAATAAAAAAACTCTGGAATGGAAATAAAACTCGACACTCGGAAAACAGTCGTTGAAAACGCGCAAGACTACTACAGAAGAGCCAAGAAGGCGAAAGCCAAAATCCCGGGGATAGAAGAGTCGATAGCCAAGACAAAACATGAGATAACGCGTATTTCTGAGAAAATCCGGATAGAGGAGGAGAAACAAAAACTTCCCGAGAAAAAGCCCGTGAAAACACACTGGTACGAAAAGTTCCGGTGGTTTACAAGCTCTGACGGATTTCTCGTAGTGGGTGGGAGAGATGCGACTTCAAACGAGATTTTAATAAAAAAACACGTCGAAAAAAATGATGTTGTATTCCACGCGGAAATCACGGGAGCCCCTTTTTTCGTCGTTAAGAATCCGGAAGGAAAACTGATTCCCGAAGAAACATTGGTTGAGGCAGCCCATGCTTCAGCGTCCTATTCAAGCGGGTGGGGTAAGGGCGTAGGTTCCCTGGACGTTTACCAGGTTTCACCAGATCAAGTTTCCAAGACTCCTGAAAGCGGTGAATACTTGGCTAAGGGCGCCTTCGTAATACGGGGTAGGAGGGAGTGGTTTCGAAATACAGTTTTGAAGCTTGCAGTCGGATTCGACGAGGGTGAAGGAAGAATTGTTGGAGGGCCGGTTTCTGCCGTCGAGGCAAAGTGTAAGAATTTTCCAGTTATTGTACCGGGAGGTAAGAAGCAGGCTGAGGCTGCCCTGGAAGTTAAAAAGTTACTTCAATGGAAGATTGGCAAGGAAGTAGAGCTTTCTTTGCCGGAAATACAGTATTTCATTCCGGGAGGCAGAACCAAGGTTATTAAATAGGTTTCTCGTGAAATAGTTATCACGAGGGTCCAGTATGCCACTTCTTTACAAGATGATTCAGAAGGAGGAGTGCCTCTCCCGTTGGATTGAGGGGAAGATTACTGGTTTCAATGGAAATCACACTTGGAATTTCCACAGGATCCCGCACGTCATGTTGAACGGGACTTTAATCGGGTCTTTCGCGGCTATTATATTGATTTTCATGGTGTTATTGAGGATACTATGAGGTTAAGCCTTCTATTTCTAGTTCTCCTTTTAGTTTCAGGTGGGTGCATTGGAAAAACAGATTGTGTTCTGGTAAACAAGACTGTGAACTTGACTGAAGTGTCATTTGAGCGGATCCCGAGAACCGTGTCTGAACGCTACGTTGGGATGGAACCGTACTTGGACAAGAGAGTAAGGAAAATCCCTTTAGACTATAAAGTGGTTCATAGTGCAAGGATTACGAAAGAGCATTTGAGTGACGAGTACGGGTATTGGATTGAATACGGCAGGCTTGACCAGGATTTGAATGGTACTGTAATATTCAGGCTTGAAAATAATGACTCTGTGAATGGTTCTTTTACGATAAACTTGACTTTGATTCGGGGTAACAGTAACTTCACTAAAAGCGTTACGAAGAATATCTCATCGAATAGTTCCGAGGACTATGCATTCAATTTCGATTTGGTTCGGGGTAGGGATTGGACTTACAGGTTCCAGGTTATTCCATCGACAAGAGACGTTGAAGTCAGCACGCTTGAATACAGGGACGTTGATGAAAACCGCAATAAAACGGTGTATGAAGTTGTGAGGCTGGAAGTGGTAAAGGCTGTAGTCCGCCAGGTTGAAGTCTGCTAGGTTTTATTTTATGAAAAAAGCTTTCTTGTTTTTCAATCCCACAATGAGCATTAGAAAGAGGAGTATTGCAGCTCCCACAGACTTGTGGACTGAGTCCGATAAGATCAATACAGTCAAGTAGATTATTAGGGATAATATGACGGCTGTGAACCGCTGAATTAACCCTAATTTTAGAAATCCTTCGAAGACTAATACGAAGGGAATAGAGCATAATAGTACCGTGATTGAGTAGGATAGGATTAATATTATCGCACTTAAAGTTAGGAGTGCTATTTCCTGGACTTCAAATCCGAATACGTTTACCGTGCTCTCTGAGATGATTATCATGCAGTATGCGAGTATTGCGAAAAAGATGGCACTTACCGGATGCTTGAATAGCGAGTGGAAGAAAATCTTTATGTCTTTTGTGCTTGGCGCTGATCCTATCGCGAAGCAGAACTGGAGGTATAGGGGTATCCAGAGTATTGGTTGCGGTAGTACTGTGAAGAATATTTTTCCGAGGTATTCTATTGAAAGGTTTGCGAGTGTGTAATATATTTCTGTGAACGAGCTTACGTCTATTATTGAGAGGTCTGGCATCTCTCCCTGGGTTATGAAGTAGTTGAGTGTGAGGACGATAAGTCCGCATCCGATGAAGGGGGAGAATCCGATTATCAGGTTTCGAAGGACTATCCACTTGTCTTTGGGTTGGGTGTATCCCACAAATCCTAGAAGCCCTGTCCGGGGATTATGTTTGAATAATTGAACCTCGGTTATGTAGCAGCCGGTGAATACTGCTGATATTAGATGTGACATTTCGTGCAGTATTGTCCCGGGGGCTATGACGAGGCTGAACCATCTGCGGGTCAACTCCATTTCGTTTGAAAGGTAGATCATTAAGTAGTCGTTTAGAAAGATTTGGATGAGAAAAAGAAGGGGTATCACCGTCAAATGATTTCGTATCGCGTATCCGTCGAGGGCCTTGAACGTTGAGTAGGATAGGATTAAAAATAGGATTATGATTGGAAGCCTCGTTGAAAGGATTAATTGAAAGGTTTTCAGGAATCCTTTAGCCTTCATAGGGTAATATTAATGTTTCCGACAAAAAACTAACGATGACCAGTCTCGAAGAGAAGATAAAGGAAATCGAGGATGAGATAGAAAAAACCCCCTACAATAAGGCTTCGCAGCACCACATCGGAAAGCTTAAGGCCAAGCTTTCAAAGCTTCGGGAAGAGCATTTGAAGCGCACTTCAAAGGGGGGTAGGGGTTACGGGTTCGGACTGAAGAAGGAAGGGCATGCCACAGTGGTCATCATGGGTTTTCCTTCAGTTGGAAAGTCTACTCTTCTAAACAAGCTTACGAATGCCGATTCGCCTGTAGGAACCTACGACTTCACAACACTTGACGTGATCCCGGGGATGATGGAGTATAAGGGGGTGAACTTTCAGCTACTGGATGTTCCTGGAATAATCGGGGGTGCCGCCAAAGGCAAGGGTCGTGGCAAGGAGGTCTTGGCAGTTGCTCGAATCGCAGATCTTATAGTCCTTCTCGTCGACGCGCGAAAGATGGGGCAGGTAAAAGACATAGTAGACGAGCTTGAAGGCGTAGGAGTTCGATTGAACAAGAAACCTGTGAAAATCTCGATTCGAAGAACCAAGGGAGGTGGGATACACATTCTATCCCGGATTAAGCTTGCGAAAATAGACGAACAGACCGCGCGTTCCGTCGCAAACGCTTATGGGATTCACAACGCCGAGATAAGCGTTGGCGAGGATGTGAGCGTTGACGAGCTCATCGACGCCTTCAATGGGAACAGGATTTACATTCCGCTTCTCGTCGCCGTCAACAAGATCGATTTGGTTGGTGGTAAGGAGCTTGGGAAAGTTCGGTTGGTTTCGCCGGACTGTATTTTGATTTCCGCCGAAGGCGAGGTCGGATTAAGCGAGCTTCGCGACACAATCTTTAGAACGCTCGGTTTCATGCGAGTTTACATGAAGCCTCAGGGCGAGAAAGCGGATCTTGTGGAGCCGCTCATCCTTGAGGCGGGCTCTTCAATCCGCGACTTGTGCGGAAGCCTTCACAAGGAGTTTCTAAGCAAATTCAGGTACGGAGTAGTCTGGGGGAAGTCGGTGAAACACGAAGGCCAGAGGGTGGGTTTAAACCACAAGTTAAAAGACGGGGACATAGTCTCGATCATCAAGAAACTGTGATATTTTATTTGGTAACTCCCAAAATATTATGGAGTATAGAGTGCACAAAACGAGAACACGACTTTCAGGGAAGGAGAAGGCGGCAGTACGCGCTCTCACAGACTTTATTGACGCGCGCACGATAATCGCAGGGGACGAGGGGACGCTCACGGAGCAACATAAAACCGCGAACACCCAGATTCAGGCGACTTTCCCAATGCTTTTAGGCGAGACCGCGACAAGAGATGGTTTGAAGGAATTCGTATCCGAAGCTCCAGACCAGGTGAAATTAACGCTCGTAAACGCGTTAAAAGACATCCAGGACGGGGGAGAGGAGGGATTCCAGGAGACCATGGAAAGAGCCAATGAGATTCGTGCCGGAAATCCCGGGCTGGATCCCAAGACAACGGTAGAAATCCCTGGATTTTCACGGATGATAATACTCAAGAAAATCCACACGTCGGCTGGAGGAAACCCAGACGACTTTTTACCCGGAGTAATAACGGTTGATAAAGTTTTGGGTTCCCAGAATATCCTTTGATGGATAAGGTTCTTCAGGCAGTCACTACGGAGTAGCGAGCATTGGTTCCTCGAAGTGCTGGCAGTTTGAGCAATACCATCGAGATTGTGTGCTCTCGTTTACTATGATTCCTGCAGCTATTTTCTCGTTGATGCACTTGTCGCCGATGCGCCATTTGCACATCTCGTTGTTGTTGTTTTCTACGGGAACCATGTGATCGATTAACTATTCTTTTGGCCATTTAAATACTAAGCCTACCTTGAACAAGGTACGAATATTTTAGGTGTTTTTTATGCGATGGAGGATAATAAAATTTCCATGACCGACAAGCCGATTAAGGTTTCCCTGGACGGGAAGGAAGTAATCCTTGTTGGAACCGCACACGTTTCAAAGAAGAGTGTTGAAACGGTAGCAGAGACCATTTCGAAGGAAAAGCCTGATGTAGTGTGCGTGGAATTGTGCAAGGACCGCTTGCACGCGCTGCTCGAGCAGAAGAAGTGGGATGCCACAGACATTGAGAAGGTCTTGAGGGAGGGTAAAATCTACTTGTTTCTGATTCAGGTCCTGCTTTCCAACTTTCAGCGCAGGATCGGGGAGGAACTGGGGGTCAAGCCTGGCGCGGAAATGCTCGCCGCCATAAACACGGCCAAGGACCTGGGGATTCCGATCGAGCTTGTTGACAGGGATGTTCGAATCACTTTAAAGCGGGCGATTGAAAAGACTAGTCTTTCAGAGAAGCTTAAGTTTATGGGAAGCCTTTTCACTGGTTTTTTTGGAGGAGACGACGAGATCGACGAAAAGCTTGTGGAAGATCTTAAGGGTGAGGACATGATAAGCCAGCTTCTCGCAGAGCTTGGTGAAGAAGCACCATCCGTTAAGGAGGTTTTGGTGGATGAAAGGAACAGGTACATTGCACACAAGATTCGAGCGATTAACGCTAAAAAGATGGTCGTGGTCGTGGGTGCAGGACATCTAAAGGGAATTGAGAAAGAACTTTCAAGAAAGGTTGGTGACAAAACTGCTAAACGAAATCTTGCCGAGCTTGAGACTATTTCAGAGAAAAAAAGCAGCCTAAGGATTGTTGGATACCTTATTCCCGCAGTTTTTGTCGGAATCGTCTTGTGGGGTTTTCTAACTCATGGAAGCGAAGTTACTTTACGGATGCTCTGGCGGTGGTTTATTGTAAACGGGACGCTTTCGGCTTTGGGGACTTTCATTGCGGGCGGCCACCCCTACTCGATTTTAACGGCCTTTCTCGCGGCACCATTTACGTCCTTAAACCCGACGATAGCTGCGGGATGGTTTGCAGGATTCGTTGAGCTTAAGATGAGAAGGCCCAGGGTCGCCGACTTTAAGGGGCTTTTCAAGCTGAAGAGCGTGTGGGATTGGCGGAAAAACAGGGTCACTAAAATACTTCTAGTCGTAGCACTCGCAAACATTGGCAGCACCGCGGGAACATTTATCGCACTTCCGTATCTAGCAAGCTTAATTTAATAAAAATCAAAAAGAATCTATCATGAGCGATTTTGAATTGGGTTTAATCGGCCATCCAGTCGAGCACAGCATGTCTCCTGCAATGCATAATGCCGTGTTTGAGGGGTTGGGTTTGGATTTCCGGTACGGTTTGTTCGATCTTTTAGAGAATGAGCTTGAAGGCTTCATTGAAAAGGCTAAGGACGAGATGATTGGTGTCAACGTCACAATCCCCCATAAAGTGAACGTCATTCCATTTGTCGACAAGCTCTCCCGGGAAGCCGAGCTTATAGGTGCTGTGAACACTTTGAAGTTTGAGGACGGGAGGGTGTTGGGTTTTAACACTGACGGATTAGGTTGTGTGAAGGCTTTGGACGAAGCAGGATTTCCGGTTAAGGGTAAGAACGTCTTGATTTTGGGGGCGGGCGGTGCGGCCCGGGCGATTTCGTTTCAGGCAGTTCTTGAAGGAGCTAATGTCTCCCTTTCAAATCGGGAGGAGGAAAAGCAGATGGTTTTGAATCTCGCCTCGGAATTGAATGAGAAGACGAAAAGCGAAGTGATGGTTGTGGATATGGTTGATGAAACGTTGGCAAGAGAGCTTTCAAATACTGACGTCTTGGTTCATGCCACGCCTGTTGGAATGCACCCACATGAAGACGGAATCTTAATATCTTCTGAATTGATTCCAAGTGAAGTCGCGGTCATGGACATAGTCTACAACCCACTTGAAACGCGGCTACTCCGCGAGGCAAAAGAGCGTGGCTGCCCTACTATCTCAGGCGTCGGAATGCTCGTTCACCAGGGGGTTGAATGTGAAAAAATCTGGCTTGGAATAGACCCGCCAGTAGACGTCATGAAAAAAATCGTAATCCAGGCGTTAAATCAAGGATAGTATTGTTTCCCTGATTTCCTGGCAGATTTTTTCTTTGGCTTGCATGTGACGCAAGTTCAAGTCTTTTACGTACAATTGGCTTGCCAGAAGTTTTTTCTCATCCTCGGGTGGGTCGAACAGTATTTTTATGAGGCCTTTCTCCCGATTCTGCTCAAGGGTTAGGAACTCGGAAGTCAACAGTTTCTCGGCTAAAAGAATCGTCGCATCTTTTGCAAGCTCGTTCAGCCGGGCTAAGTCGAGTCCGTCAGTCTCTGAAGGACTTAGGATATTCAGGGACTCTAGGATATAGATTACGTAACCCGTAGTACAGACGAAGGAAAGGCATGTTTTAGGAGTCAAGTCGTGCCCGTGGAGTAGGCACTTGTTGTCGCTTTTAAGAAAAGAGCATGAGCAAGCCGCCCGGTCCAGCCAAAGGCGCAGTCCCCTAAGGCTTTTTGGTGCGTTTCTTAGGAGGTACTGGCTTATTGGATGATCTGATTTTTTCGTTGAGACTAGCTTTCTCACTCCGTCGATTTCTAGTAGGTAGTCTGCGATATTGTAGTGTGATTCGACAACCTCCTGTTGTCTTGGAGGGAGAGAATCCCATTCGATGAAAGTGACATACTCACCTAATTTTTTTCCGGAACCTTTGATAATCGATTCTATTTCCTGGAGTTTCGCAGGCCTGATTAGAACACCCTCAATGATATTTAAGGGCGAGAAGAAACAGCAGGGCACGCCGCAGTCGACGTGGCAGTTGATAGTGCAATTGTAGTCGGGAAGCGAAAGCTCGCCTCTTATCTCTTTTACTAGGCCTGTTATTTTCTGATTAAGAGAATCCTCGCGGGCATGATCTAATTCGACTGAATCCAGACAGACTGCGAAAAGCTTCCTCCGTCTAATCCAGTCCTCAATTGTTTTGAATGATTTCATGGTTAACATACTATTGCGCGGAAGACGTTAGGGTAGGGAAGATCCATTTCCCCAGCCCCGAAACCCTCGTTACCACCAGACGGGAATTCTTCTTGAAACCCTTCTGAAATTGCGGCGACTATGGCCGCACCTGTCGGAGTTGTGATTTCTTTGTCCGAGATTTTTTTCGAAGGTATTGAATACTTTGAGATTATCTCTTGGGTCGCGGGCGCGGTAAAGCCCAAAGAGACTGGTGAGGTGATTATTCCAGCATCCAAGAGACCCAAATCTTCCAATGCTAACGCAGACGCCGCAGCGTCCACCATTGAGTCGGCCGCTTCGTGAAGGTGGACTTCATCCAAACTCACTCCATGCGCGCGAGACTCTGCCTCGGCAAGCTTTTCAAGAATTGAAAGAGCAGTGGACTCGGAGTTTTCCGAGAGGCCAATTGATTTAACCGTCCCAACAAGCTCTGTATACTCCGCCTGATCCATCGGGAAATCGACTATAAAGCGCGTTGCCGAGACACCGGCTTTGTCGACTTTCTCGGCTTTCAATGAGGCAATATGAGAGAGCTTCTCGTGAATGTTTTCAAAGCTTGCTCCAAGATCGATTAGTGATCCCACGAACATGTCGCCTGCAATACCGTGGGAGCAGTCTAGATAAAGCATGTCTTATCACTCGGCCATCTTGCTTTTTATGATTCCTTCTAGCAGCCCGTATTTGTCGGTGTTTTCAGGGTCGAGGTCTAGGAGTATGTCGTATTCCTCCCAGGCGTCTTCAGGGTTTCCGATGTATGCGAGGAGAAGTCCCAGATTGAAGTGTGCTTTAACCATTTTTCCGTCGATTTCAACGGCTTTCCTGTATTTCTCGATCGCCCATAAGGCGAGGTGTGGGTTTTTCGAAAGCATTTCGGGTTCAGTGTAAAGGCAGCCCAGGTTATAGTATGAGTGGGGGTTTTTAGGGTCTATTTCAATTGATTTTTCAAGGATTTTCTCGATTTCATCAAACGCTTGTGTGTGGTGTCCAAGCATCGCCGCATAATCGTTTAACACTTCAGCGGCCTTTTCCTTGTCTTTTACGTTAGAAACAATATCCAAGGCGCCTGAAACATTCGCGTTATCCAAAAGCTTTAAAACATCACTTATGTCTGCCATTTACCTCCCCTCCTAAGTATTTGCGCCGCAATAACTGCAGCACCGTAACCGTTGTCGATGTTGACTACTGCAACCGGCGTGCACGAGTTAAGCATTGCATAAAGTGCGGCTTTGCCTCCCGCCCCCGTACCATAGCCCACTGAAGTTGGAACGCCGATGACTGGAACGTCAACCAAGCCTGAGACGACCGAGGGGAGGGCACCCTCCATCCCCGCTAAAACAATCAGTACTTGGGCTTTACTCATGTTGTCGAGTGCGGGATACAGACGGTGTATTCCGGCAACCCCCACATCGTATTCGGTTAAGACTTTTATTCCAAGCTCTTGCGCTATCTCCTTGGCTTCTTCGGCGATTGGTATGTCCGAGGTTCCGGCAGTGAGAATCCCGATAATCCCGATCCCGTCGATTTTGTGGTTCTTGTTTTTCACAACCACCGTCTTAGCCCTGGGATTTACAGAAAAGACTGCACCCCTAAGTTTTAACTTGGATTTAAGCGTTTTCGCTTCTTCTTCCCCCATCTTTGTTATGATCACTCGTCCGCACTCGTCGAGGTGTTTCTGAGCGATTATTACGGTGTCTGCGAGGAGTTTTCCTTCCGCGTATATTACTTCAGGGATTCCGCAGCGTTCTCTTCGGTCGAAATCTGGTTTTACCACCTTCATTTATAAACCACCAAGAATTTTTTTAAGATCTGTGATGCTGTATTGTCCTGGTCCGGAAGGTTCCCGCTGGTCGGGGTGGCCGTAGGTTAGGAAGGAGCCGAGAAGGGGTGCGAGTATTCGCGATGGTTTGCCTAATTCACCCATGGAAATCACGATCAATGGTGTGGTCTCCTTGAACTCTGAGATGAGACTTAGCGTGTTTAAGACGTCTGTGTTGTCGTTTGGCGTGAAAGCCACTTTCACAATGTCTGCTCCGATAGCTTTCCCGGATTCAATTAAGGTGTTCATTCCAGCCCTTTTCGGGGTCCCCTCAAAGTTGTGGTAGGCTATGATCGTCTTCACGCCTTTCTCCCGGGCGTACGATATCATCTCGTCCCTGACTTTGGGGGAAGCTTTAAGCTCGAAGGTGATGTATTGGGAGAACTCGCAAGCTTGCTTTAATATTTTCACCCTATCTTCCTCGTCTCCCAAGTATTTCCCCCCCTCCCAAGAAGGTATGCAAGCGGATATGACGGGTTTTTCAATCCCTGAAAGCTTTTCAAGGTTGTCGAAGGTGGCAAGGCAGTCAAGCCGAAGCTCTATCAAGTCGCAATCACATCCCTTGGCTACGTCAACCATGTCTTCGACTGTCTCTTCGGTTATTGAAGCGCAAATCATTTTCCTGATATTAATTAGTTTGAGTGAATATATCAATAAATTGAGGGTATTGAATAAAACTAGGGACTGTGTTTTAAGCGAAAACGCACGTATCACGAAATCTTTTCTGGGAAGGCTTAGGGGACTATTATTCACTGAAAAGTCCGATCTAGTGCTTGAATCGCCCAGAGAGACTATCGAACACTCCTCCATACACATGTTCTTTATGGGATATGCGATTGACGTGGTCTGGGTTGATAAGCAGGGTACTGTAGTGGGTGTTTTAAAGGGTGTTCCCCCGTCAAGCCTTCTAAAACCGGGTACTTTTCTGATTTACAGGCCCCCCAAGCCGAGCAAATACGTTGTAGAGTTGGGGAAGGGAAGCTTGCATGACACTGAGATTGGGGATTTGATTGAATTTATCTAAGTCAGCTTGACTCCGGTTAGCTCAAGCTCGTCCATGGCTTCAATGGAAGCGTTTATTGCACGGTTAGCTTCGGTTTTTGCTTTAAGACAGGAAGTTGAATTACTTGTGTTTATGCAGTTCATGTCATGCCTGTAGGCTAAACTGAAATGATCTGCAGAAGATAAGACGAGAGAGTGGAATCTTTTGAAACCTTGCGGAGGGGTGTTTTTCGAAAAAACATTTCGAATCTCCTCGTTTTTCATGTACGCCATAACTGCGTTGTCATACGCCTCCCGGGAATCCATTGAATCATTATTGAATAAAGCCCGGGCATTAAGGTAATTGTTCAGGTTTTCAGAAAGATCCTTCATGGCAATCTGGGAGACATTCAGATAAGTTTTCGTCCCTGCAAGATCATCATCGGATAAGCAGCCAGAAGCAAGAGAGAAGAGAAGGAGGATTAGAAAAGTTTTATTCATTCCTCTTTTTCGACGATTTTAATGCATCTTACAGGGCAAATCTCCTCTGCCTTGCGATTGCACTCAATCTTGTCGTCGCCTATCTCGATTTTTTGGGGATTGGATTTGTCACCCTTAAACTGCCAGTTTTCAGGGCAAACGCCAACGCACGCGCCACAGCCTATGCACGCCTCACTGTTAAATTCAATCAAGTACAGGACCATGAATTAATAGATACAAGTTACTACCTTAAAAACATCTTAACCGCCCATATTCATCCCGAATTTCTTCATTAAGCGTTCGAGCTTTCGGCCGGAGCCCACAGACTTCATAACCTTTTTCATGCGCTTGTAGTGATTCAAAAGCTCCCTGACTTCGGCTTGCGTTGTGCCTGAGCCCTTTGCAATACGCTCTATGCGGGACTGTTTTATGAGTTGAGGATCCTCCATCTCCTCCTCAGTCATGGAATCCATTATCACCTTGAATTTCTTGATTTTATCTTCCTGAAGGTCGACCATGTCTTTCGGAAGTTTACCACCCATTGGAAGCATGTCCAAGACATTGCTCATTGGCCCCATCTTCTTCATCTGCTCTATCTGGTAGTATAGGTCTTGTAGTGTGAACTTTCCGGACATCATTCGTTTGGCGGTCTCCTCGTCCAAATCCACTTCCTTGGCTTTTTCCATCAAGCCTTCAATGTCTCCGAAGCCGATAATTCTCCCGACAAAACGTTTTGGATCGAATAGTTCAAGATCCTGGATGTGCTCTCCGACACCGATGAAAAACACTTTCGCCCCGGTCTCGGCGCACGCTGAGAGCGCTCCCCCGCCCTTTGCAGTCCCGTCAAGCTTTGAAACTATGACACCGTCAATACTGCACGCCTCCTTGAAGGCTTTCGCATGCTCTCCCGCAGTCTGGCCGATAGTGCCATCCAATACAAGAAGTGTTTTGTCTGGTTTCAAGTTCTTCGCAACCCGGTTTATGTCGGACATGAGAGACTTGTCAAGCTTGTGGCGGCCTTCAGAGTCTATTATTATGAGGCCTGTCTTGTGGTGGTCAACACCGCGATTAATTATGGTTAGGGAGTCTTTCTCGCCTTTCTCCCCGTAAAAGGGTACGTGAATCTCCTCAGAAAGCTGTTTCAGCTGGTCATAAGCTGCAGGCCGGAAAGTGTCGGCGCAGATGAGTTTAGGATTCAAACCCTGCTTCTTGAAGTACCGAGCCAGTTTCGCGGCCTGGGTTGTCTTACCGCTTCCCTGAACGCCCACGAGAAGGATTCGCTGACCGTCTTCAACTAAAAGCTTTCCGCCCTCCCCGAGAAGGTTCGTAAGCTCCTCGTAAGTAATTTTTACGAGGTTTTCCTGCCGGGATAAAAGTCCTGGAGGCTTCTCCAAAAGGCCTCGGTCCTCAATCTGCTTTGATATTTTTTGGACGAGCTGTATTGATACGTCAGATGATATGAGGGTTTTCTGAATCTGCTTTACGTATTCCTTGACAGTTCTTTTATCCAAGACAACAGCTTTTCTAAGGTTTTTGATCGCCCCTCGAAGCCCGTCCTGGAGTTTCTCGAATGCCATTGTAACATTTATTTCAACATACATAATTAAGTAGCTTTTATGGCAAACTATCTCATGTGGGGGATATATTTCAGCTCCCTGTACTTGGCCATCTTCTGGCTTCTGGTGCTCATAAACAAGTACTTGAGCCGGAGGGAGGTTGAGCGGATTGAGTTTGAGCCTTCTGTTTCCGTTATTGTCCCGGCGTTCAATGAGGAGGAGCATGTTAAGGAGTGTATTGAGTCTCTTCTAAGCCTTGAGTATCCGAGGGACAAGCTTGAGGTTATTGTCGTAAATGACGGCTCATCTGATGATACTGGAAATATTTGCAAGAGTTTTGGAAGGAAAATTAAGTTTATTGACCTGAAAAAGAACAGTGGGACTAAGGCAGTTCCCTTGAATATTGGTTTGAGGGAGGCAACTGGTGAGATTGTGGCGTGTCTTGATGCCGACTCGATTGTGTTGAAAGATAATTTAAAGAAGATGATGCCCTTCTTTGATGCGGAAGACGTCGGCGCTGTAACCCCGGCTCTCAAAGTTTTCGAGCCGAAGACAATCCTTCAAAAGCTCCAGTGGTATGAATACTTGTTCGCGATCCTGCTTAGAAAACTCATGTCTTTAATAGATTGTATTTACGTGACTCCTGGACCGTTCAGCCTTTATCGGAGGAAGGTGGTAGAAGAGTTGGGTGGTTTTTCCGAGGACAACATCACCGAGGACATGGAGATGGCGCTTCGGCTTCAGGCTAATCATTTTAAGATCAGAAATGCCATGGACGCATACGTCTACACCCACGCTCCTGATAATCTCTCAAAACTTTATTCCCAGAGGCGTAGGTGGTATCAAGGCCTTCTCATAAACAGTAGACTTTATCGGAGAATATTCTTTAACAGGGAGTATGGAGACTTCTCAATCCTTATGCCGTTAAACGTTGCAAGCGTCATCATCCTCATGCTCTCAACACTATTATTCTTCTACTACCTCTTCAAGCCGATCATAAAGTTTGTCGTGAAACTCTTCCTCATAGACTTCGACTTGACGGTGTATTTTCGAAACCTCGAGTTCACACTGTTTATGCTCGACTTCAACTACAACAAGATATTCGTACTACTCGCAGTATTTATGTTCGGACTACTCTCCCTGTATCTAAGCCACAGGTTTTCAAGGGAAAAAATAAGAAGATACGGCATACGCCCAGTCATCGCCTTTTCAATGCTCTACTTCCTCTTTTTAGGCACTCTCTGGCTTGGAGTCGTTTCCGAATGGGTGAGGGGGAGCAAGATCAAGTGGTAGGCATTTTTCAAGGAATGTGTAAATAGATACATCAACCATGAGGGTTACGAACACGAAAATTTATGTTGGAGCGCTTTTTTTAACGGTCGCAATCTTTGTTATGGGACTGCTTTTAGGCCTTGTAATCGAGGGTAAGCGGGTCGCATTCATGGAGGAGTCGGATCGTGTTCAGAAACTAAATTTTGAAAGCTTAAAGCTTCAGTTCCTGTACCTGTCTTCACTTGAAGGTAGGGAAAGCTGCCCCGCATTCTCATCTGCCTTAAGCCGGTACATTAAGGAGACTGAGAAGACTCGGGAGCGTCTTGAAGGCTATATCACTCAGGGTGTGGCGTATAATAATGATTTTTTGATTTTGAAGAGGGAGTATGTTATTTCCCAGCTGAATTACTGGGTTTTGTCGAAGAATACTAAGAGGTTGTGTGGCACTGATTTCGTTACCGTATTGTATTTTTACTCGGAGGATTGTGGTGACTGTGAGAATCAGGGTTTTGTCTTGGATTATCTTAAAAGAAGGTTTGGGGATGGGGTTTTGATTTTCGCCTTGGATAGAGAGTTTGTCGAGGAGCCCATGATTCCTTTTATTGTTGAGACTTTTAATGTTTCCGTTTCCCCAACGCTTGTTGTGGAGGATGATGTTCTCGTGGGATTCCAGCCTAAGGACACTTTAATCAAGGTAGTCTGCGAGAAGTTTGCGGAAAAGCCCAGTGATTGCCCATGAGCGATGAATTCGTTTTGGAGTTTAAGAGGCAGGTCGTGCACCTTTTAGTCGGCTTGTTTGAGGCGGTTGTCGTCTTGTTTTTAAAGCCTGCTATTGGAGTTTTCATTCTAGTGCCTCTTTTTGCGACAATACTTTTCTTGTATTACTCACCGAGACTGCTTCCAAAGGCGCCTGGGATATCGCATCTAATCCATCACTTCGAGCGTGAGGCTGACATTGAGAGCTTCCCGTTTAGGGGTGCATTCTTCTTCAATGTCGGGATTGTTATTCCTGTCTTGTTGCTTGACGCTCCACTTGCCTCAGCGGTCATCGCAATACTGGCTTTCGGGGATTCATCTTCGACACTCATCGGTAAATTCTATGGAAAACATAGAATCGGGCGTAAAAGTCTTGAAGGTCTACTGGCTTTTTTTGTGGGTGGGTCTGTCGGGGCGGCCATGTTCGTTAGTTTACAGTTTGCCGTAATTTTAGCAGTAGTTGGGGGTCTAGTCGAGTTTTTCATTAAAGTAAACGATAATCTCTCGATTCCGATAAGTCTTACGGGCTTTGTTATAATACTTAATTTTTTAGTATAGTATCAGCAACTTTTAGTACTGCAACTGTTTCCCCTATATCGTGCACTCTAAGTATGTTTGCACCTTTTGCTGCTGCAATCACCGCGATTGCAAGGGAGCCGGAAAGTCTGTCGCAGGGAGGAGCGTTAAGTATTTCCCCGATCATGCTCTTTCTGGACGCCCCTATGAGAAGGGGTAATCCAAGGTCTCTGAATTCGGGAAGCCTTCGAAGTATTTCGAGGTTGTGGTCGAGGGTTTTGCCGAATCCGATGCCAGGGTCGAGAATGATTTGTTTTTCCAAGACTCCATGGCTTTTAGCGTGCATTATCCTCTCCTTGAAAAAAGACTTGATATCCATGACAACATCATTGTAGGAAGGATTCTCTTGCATATTCTTCGGAGACCCCTGCATGTGCATGACCACTACCGGAAGCCCGGATTCGGCGACAAGCTCAGCCATCCCAACTGATCTTAGCCCGTAGACGTCGTTTACCATCGAGGCTCCGGCCGAAATAGCCTTTTCGACTACCTCGGGCTTGTAGGAGTCGATTGAAATCGGGACGCGAAGTTCGCAGGCGAGAGCCTCTACAACTGGCAAAACCCTCTTAAGTTCCTCTTTAATTGGAACCATATCCGAGCCAGGCCGCGTAGACTCACCCCCAACGTCTATTATGTCCGCCCCCAACTCAACCATCTCCCTCCCACGCTCGACGGCAGCATCTACGTCAACCCAACTTCCCCCGTCAAAAAAAGAATCGGGCGTGACATTTAAAATGCCCATGACTAAAGTCTTGTCTAAATCGAGCTTGAATTTGCCGGAGTAGATTATCTTATCCATTTCCAAGTTTTTTCTTGACGTCTCCTATGAAAAATATTGAACCAGAGAAAACTATATAATCGTCTTTACCGGCTAGTTTGCGGGATTTTTCGATTGCATCTTGTACTGATTCTGCCTGAGTGCAGGTGATGTTGTGTTTTGAAATTATTTCACATAGTTTTTCAGGGTCTGCCGCCTGAGGATGAGTTGAGCGGGCGGTGACGCAAGCCTTCATTTTCGGAGCGATTTTTTCGATTATGCCGTCCAAGTCCTTGTATTTTGATATGCCTAACGCGAAAACCCCTTTTTTCCGGCCATATAATTCGGTGAGGGTTTCGGCGAGGGTTTCAGCCCCTTTCGGGTTGTGAGCACAATCCAAGATTATTGTGGGTTTCCCCCCAATTTTTTCGAATCTGCCAGGCCAAACAGTTTTTTCAATACCACTTCTAACTTTTTCTTGAGGTATGCTGACTCCAAAGGTTTGAAGGATGTCTAGAGCTGTAACTGCTGTTGCTGCGTTTGTTAGTTGGTGTCTTCCTAAAAAAGGATTGATAAGGTCTTTGTATTTTCTTAGACCATTTAAATCGAATAATTGTCCCTGGTTGGTTGTTCCCGTTTTCTTGAATGTAACGTCTTTTCCTATTACGTAGAGTGGTGAACTAGTCTTAGAGCATGCTGCTTTTATTACTTTAAGGGCTTTTGGATTTGTTTCCGCAGTGACGAGTGGAGTATTTTTTTTTATTATTCCCGCTTTCTCTTGCGCGATCTTTTTGATCGAGTCGCCGAGTATCTCCGCGTGGTCCATCTGAGCGTTCGTGATGACAGATACTTTAGGTTTAAGGGTGTTTGTCGCATCCAGTCTTCCCCCAAGCCCCACTTCCACGACGGCATAGTCGACTTTTTCCTCGGCAAAGTAGGTAAATGCCATTGCAGTTACGACCTCGAAAAACGAGGGTTCCCCCAACTGGGAGTCAGATCTCATGGAGTCGATGTAAGGCATTATTTCGATTAGATGTCTGACAATATCGTCTTGCGAGATTTCATCCGTCCCAACCTTAATCCGTTCGGTGAATTCAGTCAAGTGAGGGGAAGTGTACAAGCCCGTGGAATAACCCACCTCAGAGAGCACTGACTGTATCATCGCGCAGACAGAGCCTTTCCCGTTGGTCCCGGCTACGAGAATGGAATCAAATTTTTCTTGAGGGTTACCTAGAAGATTTAGTAGATGTTCTATGTGAGATAACCTAAGCTTGACCCCAGTCCTTCTAAGAGCATACAGGTAATCTATTGCCTGCTTGTAGTCCATCTCGGAATAAAAAAATTTTTTTTAGTGTCTGAAGGCGCGCACTCCCGTGAAAACCATGCTCATGCCGTGTTCGTTTACCGCGTCGACTACTTCCTTGTCGCGTATGCTGCCTCCAGGCTGGATGACCCCGATTATCCCCGCCTTGGCAGCTTCGTCAATCCCATCCCGGAACGGGAAGAATGCGTCAGACGCCATGACCGCCCCCTGGGCTTTTTCCCCGGCCTTAAATGATGCGATTTTCACTGCGTCAACGCGGCTCATCTGGCCTGCCCCGATTCCTACCGTCTGAAGGCCCTTGCAAAAGAGTATTGAATTGGATTTTATGTGTCGGTTAATCCTCCATGCGTATAGCATGGATTCTATTTCATCTTCTAAGGGCTCGCGCAAGCTTGCGACTTTAAGATCATTTCTTGAAAATTCAGGGTAACCTCGAGTCTGAATTAAAAGTCCTCCAACAACCTTTTTTACATCGTACCCGGAAGGCTTCCGCGATAAATCCCCGGTTTCAAGGACCCTAATGTTCTTTTTGCTTTTAATGATTTCCAATGCTTTCGAATCGAATGATGGCGCGATCACAGCCTCTACGAATACCTTGTTGATTTCTTCAGCAGTTGCAAGGTCACACTCCCCGTTCAATGCAATTATACCTCCAAAAGCGGACATCGAGTCTGCTTCATTAGCTTTAACATATGCATCATGGATTGTTTCAGCTGTTGCCACTCCACAGGGATTCGTATGTTTTATGACTGCTGCAGTAGGCCCGTCAAACTCCTTGATTAGCTCGAATGCATCGTTTATGTCTAAAATGTTGTTGAATGAGAGTTTTTTCCCGTGCAATTGGAGGGCGTTTGTAACACATGATTCTTCGATGTGCGCGTCCCGGTAAAAGGCCGCCTTCTGGTACGGGTTCTCTCCGTATCGAAGGTCTTGTATTTTTTCAAATGCGAGCACAAGGTTTTCAGGGAAGTCTTCATCTGGGTTATATTTTTTTCTAAACCAGTCTTGAATCCAAGTATCGTATCTTGCAGTGTGGTTGAAGGCTTTGTAGGCGAGTTGTGAGCGTGTTTCCTCTGAGACGGACCCGTTTAGATCTTGTAGTTCGCCTACTACTTTGTGGTAGTCGGAGGGGTTTACGATGACTATTACGTCCTTGAAGTTTTTCGCTGCCGCGCGGATGAGTGTGGGCCCGCCTATGTCGATTTCCTCTATGACTTCGTCGTCTGAAGCATCAACTCGGTTGGATTTTTCCTTGAATGGGTAGAGGTTCACGCAGACTAAGTCGATTGGTTTAATGTCTTTGTCTGACAGCTGTTTCATGTGCCCTGCATTGTCTCTTTTAGCCAGTATTCCTCCGTGGACGCTTGGGTGTAGTGTTTTAACACGGCCGTCGAGCATTTCCGAGAATCCCGTTAAATCTGACACTTCGGTTACTGTTATTCTGGCTTCCCTGATTTTTTTTGCGGTTCCGCCGGTTGATATTAACTCTACGTGAAGCTTTGCAAGGCTTTCTGCGAATTCCACAATGCCTTCCTTCTCGGATACACTTAGAAGCGCCCTTTGGACTTGCATGAGAAAACACCCAGTTTATGACTTAAGACTTGTTGACTTAAAAATGAGCTTGGGAAGCTGCAGTAATCGTGTTTTGAAGGAGGATTGCAATGGTCATTGGGCCGACTCCGCCGGGGACTGGGGTTATGTGTGACGCCTTTTCTTTGACTTTTTCAAAGTCTACGTCGCCTGTGATTCCTTCCTCCGTCTTGCTTACGCCCACATCAATCACTATCGCACCCTCTGCTACCATGTCTTTTTTAATTAGTTTTGGAACTCCGGTTGCTGAAATGAGGATGTCGGCGGCTTTAGTATGATTTGCAAGATTTTTCGTGTAGACGTGGCATACGTCTACTGTCGCATTTCTTGATAAGAGCATAAGGGCTAAGGGTTTCCCGACCACGATGCTGTGGTTTACAATGCACACGTTTTTCCCTTCAAGCCTTGTTAAGTCTTCAAGCAAGACAACAATCCCTTTAGGGGTTGCAGGTGCGAGAGCTTCGTCTTTAAAGGCGAGTTTACCTAGGTTTTGGGGGTGGAATCCGTCAACGTCTTTGGAAGGATTAATATTTGATAAAGTCTTGTATTCGTTAAGATGCTTTGGAAGTGGAAGCTGTACTAAAATTCCGTGGACGAGCTCGTCTGAATTGAGTTTCGTAATTAGTGATATTACTTCACCTTCGGATGCGTCGGCTGGAAGCTCGAATTGATTCGATTTAATTCCGACTTCAACGCAAGCTTTCTCCTTGAGTTTAAGATAGATTCTGGATGAAGAATCATCTCCGACAAGAATCGTCGCAAGAGCTGGAGTCACCCCTTTTTCAGAAAGCGTTTTTACTTCCTTTTTCAATGAGGCTTTTATTTCTAAAGCCTTTTTCGCTCCGTCAATGATCTGAGCGGTCATCGTGTTTAGTGGACGGGAAATCTTTTGCAGAGTTCGTTAACCTTTCTTCTTGTTTCAGCGAGTATTTTCTCGTCTTCTAGGTTTTTTAGCGCTGTTTCAACGTATTCCGCGATTAGCTGCATTTCACCCTCTTTCATGCCGCGTGATGTCACGCAAGGCGTTCCAATCCTTATTCCCGAAGTTACGAATGTTTTTTCAGTGTCGAATGGTATAATATTTTTGTTTAAGATTATTCCAGCCTTGCTTAACGCTTCTTCGCCTTGTTTGCCATTTAATCCCATGTCGCGAAGGTCTACTAGCATTAGATGGTTGTCTGTTCCACCCGAGACGATGCGAAATCCTTTTTCAATGAGGGTGTCGGAGATTACTTTCGCGTTTTTCACGATTTGTTGCTGGTACTCTCTCCACTTGGGAGTCAATGCTTCCTTAAAGCACACGGCCTTGGCAGCTATCGCATGCATGAACGGCCCGCCCTGGATTCCTGGGAAAACCGACTTGTCGAGCGCTTTAGCGTGCTCTTCCTTGCACATGACTAGGGCACCCCGAGGACCTCGAAGCGTTTTATGAGTTGTCGTCGTCACAAAGTCGGCGTAAGGTACGGGTGAAGGATGAACTTTAGCTGCGACAAGACCTGCAATATGCGCGATGTCTGCCATAAGAATCGCATCTACTTCGTCGGCTATCTCCCTGAAAGCCTTAAAGTCGATTGTTCTGGGATACGCGCTCGCACCGCAAACAATCACCTTAGGTTTTACTTCACGCGCCTTCGCAGACAATTCAGAATAGTCGATTTGCTCTGTATCGCGGCTTACACCGTAAAACTCGTTTTGGTAAAGCTTGCCTGAAAAGCTAGCGGGATGACCGTGGGATAAGTGACCTCCGTGAGTCAAGTCCATGCCAAGAAGCGTGTCTCCGGGTTCCATTACCGCGAAGTAGACTGCCATGTTAGCCTGCGTCCCTGCGTGAGGTTGCACGTTCACGTGCTCGCAGTCGAAAAGTTTCTTGGCGCGCTCGACAGCCAAATCCTCTGCAACATCTACGAACTCGCACCCGCCGTAGTATCTCTTACGGGGGTAGCCTTCAGCATACTTGTCGCTCATAATAGACGACATAGCCTCCCGAACCGCCAAGCTCGAGTGGTTTTCAGACGCAATCAACTGTAAAAGCGTATTCTGCCTGTTTATCTCGTTTTCAATCGCCTCGAAGATTTCGGGGTCCGTTCCCTTAAGATTCTCGTAATGTCCAACCATTTTTACACAAAGAGTAAATTATGAGAGCCTTTAAAATAAAAAAGAAACAAGAACAATTTTATTTCTTGGGTTGAAAGCAGCATCTGGTCGGATTGTGCCGTCTTTTACGGCACGAATGCTTCTCACGCTCTGAGGGGCTAAGCGACTGAAAGGAGTGCATGCCCCTCCCGCATGTGAACTGGGCGTGACAGTTCGGACCCGCTGGGATTCGAACCCAGGATCCCCGGATTAGAAGTCCGGTGCCCTATCCAGGCTAGGCTACGGGCCCAGTTGAGGTAATCTTATAGTGGTTTAAAGTAAAATAGTTTCTTTTCCGTGCACGCTTCGCGACCGACTTTGTCGGGCGCGTGTCGGACTTCGTCCGCCACATTCTTTTCTAAAGAAAAGGGTGCATTGATTGTGCGTTTGTTTTATAAAATTAGGGTTATGGACAGTAGATTCCACCCGAGTATGAGTGCGGACGTCAGGCGTATGCTGGTGGTCTGTATTTGGACGCTAGTGTTTTTGGGGACGCCGTATTCTATTCCGTCGTAGGGTGTTATCCTGCAGTATAGCGTGTCTCCTCCACTGAAGTTTCCTGGCGCAAGACTTGTGTTCGTGATGTTTAAAGTTATTGATCCTATAATCCAGTTGTAGGTTAAAGTCACGTTGTCTACGTCCAGGTCGCTCGCTGTTCCGCTGCAGTTTATGGTTGCGTTGTCGTATGGGTAGGCGGGCACTATCTGCAGGGAATCGACTGTGGGGAGCGCGTTTCCGACCGTGAAATTTCCGAGTGGGAAGGAGTCGTTTACGTTTCCGCTCAGGTCAGACGCTACCAGCTTCCAGAATACTTTTGTTCCTCGCGTGAAGTTTGTCGTGTTTAGTTCGGCCTGGATTTTCTTCCCGGGATTGTGGACACTATTGTTGTCGGTTAGGTTTAGGCTCTCATTTAATACTACAGTGTGATTGGCCCAGGTTCCCGTCCCGTTGTGGAGTATGAAAAGGTTTATTTTCCCGGAATTGTCCTTCCAGGTGACATTCGCGATCTTGGTCATGCCTCTTCGGAGTGTGTCTGGAGTTAACTGCGAGTTATAGTATTGTGGTGGTTTGATGTCGTCGATGTGCAAGTTTATTGGTATGTAGTCGTCTCCGGGTTGGGTTGTGTATTTGGATATGCCGACGTACCCTGTC
Source organism: Methanobacteriota archaeon (assembly GCA_043823295.1). Classification (GTDB taxonomy): domain Archaea; phylum Altiarchaeota; class Altiarchaeia; order IMC4; family SCGC-AAA252-I15; genus SCGC-AAA252-I15. The sequence continues at coordinate 38,003 of JBDRAY010000067.1, forward strand.
AAGTCGCTTCTAATTGATTCGACCGTTATTACTTCTCCCGTCGCGTAGCTTATGTTTTGGCCTGTGCTGTATGCCGCCCCGCTTGGATGGGAATAATAAGGGAGTGTAGTGTTCATGTAGAATGAGTATCCAGTGTATATGTGGCCGGTCGTGTTTCCGGTTATGTTTATGAGTATCTCAGACCGTCCCGCACCCGTGACGTTGTCGAATATTGAGCCGTCTATGAGCGGTGGGAATGCTGCGTGAATGCTTTCTATCGCTAGTATTAAGGCTAATAGCTGGATGATAAAGGTTTTTTCTTTCATTGCGAGCTTCTATGTGAAGGAAGGATTATTTATTTTGTTTTCTTCTTTCGCTTGATAACCCACAACAAGATTATTGCCAGAAGCAGTAGTACTAGTACTAGAAACGCCGCTATTCCGCCGAATAATCCCCAAAGACTTTTTCCTTTAATGCATGGAGGGCATGTTCCGCCGCAGTCCACTCCTTCCTCCCCGACATCCCAGACTCCATTGAAACACAATCTTATTGGCGGGGCTGTGGTGGAAGTAGTCTTCGGTAGTGTGGTTATTGAGGGTATGGTAGTCAATCGCGGACGCGGTACCGTCGTCACAACGCATGCAGCACATGGGCCGCCACAGTCGGTTCCTTCCTCGCCGTGGTCTTTCAGGTTGTTAAAGCACCTTGTGTCGACCTCGCACACACCGTTCACGCACATAAAGCCTACTTCACAGTCTGATTCGACGACACAGGCAGGCTCGACAGTGAATACGAAGGGTATATAGTTTACTCCGCCTTCAAATATTATCTTGACAATCAAGTCATATGTTCCTACCGCAGCGTCTCTTGGAATCGAAAGCCTTAAAAGCATTTCCCCTTCCTTGTCTCTTTCCAAGTCAATAAGGTTTGTCCCTGAAACACTCCACCCTGTGGGAAGACCCTCAATTACAACTTCAATTCCGATTTCACGCTGGTCTCCAATGTTTTCAAGAGATACGGTTAGATTACCGTCTTCACCAAGCCTTCCTGAAGCATTAAAAAGGAGTAACCCCGTGACATTCCTGACTTGCTGCCTGTGTCTTGGACGGTCAACGACCACCGGCACCTTAAGCTCGAAAAGTGTTCTCGCACCCAAACCCCTGTGAGATACATTAACTGGCGCTCCAAGCCAACTGGTCTGGGCGAGCAGTTCCTCGCCTTGGCCTATGTAAGACATGTAGCCGGAATTGAAGTATCCGCCGCTTCGGCTGGTTCCCTCCCAAACCAGGCCGGACTCGTTTCCAGTAACGGAAACTCTCGCTCCGACAATCCCCCAACCAGTTTGGTCGGTCACGTACCCGTAAATCCTGTGTCCCGGCACTGGCTGTCCGAAAACAACCGACGCCATCAAAACCATCGTTAAAAGAATCTTCCACTTCATTTTTTTTTTAAACCCCTGTATCATAATTCCAGCAGTTTTCCCACGCTCCGCTAACCGAATTCCAGCAGTATTCGTCTTCACCTACGAATGGCTCCCAAGTTTCATAGTCCCAGCCGTCGTCTGCCCCGCTGTCTCCGTCCCCTCCATCGCACATTTGCCCCGGAGGCTCTCCGGTGGGTTTTTTGATGTAGTATCCCATGCAAGGCATTATGTAGGTGATGTCTGCCGTGTTGGCCGTCACGTAGTCGAAGCCTTGGGTACCGGAATTCCATACCGCAAGGGATGTGCCGGTTTCAGCGCAGTCTGACCTGAATAGGGATAATGGACCTGCGTTGAGGGAGTGGTATCCCGCCGCCGCGTCCCAGCACTGGTCTCCATTGCAGACTTCTGGTGCAGTGAATGTTGTTTGTGCTGAAGCTACTTCGGTTCCTTGAAATACTCCTATGGCAGCGTAGGTGCAGTGGAGCCAGTAGGAGCTTCCCCCTATTGTTGTTTGGTCTTGGAATTCGTTTGCCGCTGGCTTCCACTCGACCAGGATTGTGCAGTTGTCGTCTACTCCGAGGCCTGCGATTGTTGCAGTGTCTAGTGTTACTGGGCTGGAGAAGAAGTTCCAGCCTGCGACGAATTGTGTTGTCGGATATACTGTTATCGTGAAGGCGTTTATTGAGTCTCCTCCGGGGTCGTATCCCATTGTCGCGGCGGCCGCGCCTCCGGCGTCGTAACTGGATGATGAGTCTACTGCGAAGAAGGATATGTTGTAGCTTCGAGACTTGAGTGTTCCGTTCCAGTAGTATACTTTACCGTCTGTGTAGGTCGTATCTGAGGAGTCTGCTTCCTCCATTTCAAAACACATCGTCCCGATGCAGATGTTGATGTCGAATGGGGGGTTGTTGTCTGCGTCCGTGTAGTTTACTGTGAAGTTGAAGAGTGTTGATGAAGTGCCTTGCGTGGGTGATACTCCCTGATCGGTCAGGGTTGGTGGCACATCGCCTCCACACGTTGTCCCTTCTAAAGCCAAGTTTTCTATTGCAGTCCCAGTGACGTTGAATACGATGCAAAAGTCGGATGTTGTAGTGTTGTCTATCCTTGCCGCCGGGACTTCCGTCCCGCCCGTGATGCAGCCGAACATGCTGCCAGTGCATTCGCTCAGGTTCCTGCAGTCGTTGTCCCAGTTTGGCACGTAGAAGGTGGCGTTCGAAGCCGACGCGGACTGGAAGCCCGAAGCCGCCACAAAACTCGCCCCCCGTTCGACCATTATGGAGGCGCTAAGGTTTAAGCTTCCGCTCACGTTGAAGTCGTGCCACCAGTACACGAGTACGTCGTCTGCGGTGATGCCATTTAAAAGCGCAATCCGGTACTTGCCCTGCAGGTTTTTCCGCCTTAGGCTGTCGCGAATATTCCTCCGCTGGTTCGAGGAAGCTGCAACCGGCATCCCCACGAACTTGTTCGGTAAAAGCTCAACTCCCAAAACCACATTACTCTGGTTTTTCGGTATGCCGCCAGAAAGCGGGTAACCCGACAGAATCCAACCCGCCGGACAGTGAATGTCGCCCGTGCACACCGAACTTGAACAGCAGTCTTCGGAGTCCGCGCAGTCGATTAAGTTGTCGCCGTCATTGTCCAAGCCGTCATTGCAAAGACTTCCAGTCGTCGCCTCCGCACCCCAAGACAACTCCTGGTCAGCGTTGTTTATGTTAGAGTATTCAAAGCGTATCCAGGCGGCGGAACGGTTGGTGTCTGATAAGCGGACTTCGTCAATCTCACCATCAAAAGAAGCATACC
>JBDRAY010000068.1:0-3964 GCA_043823295.1 Methanobacteriota archaeon
TCGCTCCCCCCATTTTTTCACTTCGTCGAAGATTGTTACACCAGCGCGGTCATCAGTGCTCCAGTCTTTCTCGTGGCCTCGTTCGACCAGAAAATCCTTAGCAGGGTTTCTGAGAAAACCTAGCGGATTGTTTGCCACGTGGAGGATGTACTTCAACCAGCCTTCCACGCAAAGCATGTATGCGAGATGGTATGCTGGTGTTGGAACTGAGATATAGGCTTTTGAACCTTGCTTAAGCACTCTAGAAACTTCGGAAAGATATTTTTTAGGATTGCTCGCATGCTCTAAAACAAAATTTGAAGTTAATGAGTCAACGCTTTCAGATTTGATTGGGAGGTTCTCACCCTCGGCGAGAATGTTTATGGGGTGGTAGGCCCAGTGGTCTACTCTCACATCAACTCCGAAGACATCCCCCTTCAAGTAAGCCTTAAAATTCTGGCTTCCGCAGCCGTCATCCACTAGAAAACAATTTTCACCGATTTTCGAAGCAAGATAGTCGAAGGTGAGCTTTGTTGATGGAACCATCTTTTTCACGTCCAACGGCCTTAACCCGGTTTTGCGGCAGTTTACGGGTCCTAAATACTTTTCAGCTTTACCACTTGCCTTCCTGTGGAAGTTAAGGACCGGGGTCTTAATTTTCACAAGACCCTTTAACGGGCATGCGTCCGCGCATTTCCCACAGTGATTGCATGACTCGTTTATGTGGATTCGCTTTGATTTCACGCCCGGAAGAATCCTCTTGAAATAAATCGCATCTTCAGTACATGCCTTCGAACACTCAAGGTCACACTTTCCGGGATTGCAGGATTCGGTGAAATAGACTACATCGTATATTGGGATTAAGCAGTCGCATTCTTCACATTTTAAAAGATAATCTTCACCTGATTTATGGATGTTTAAGTCTGTATCCGCTACACAATTTGGACAAGACAATATTCTAATATGTTCCCCGTTTAAGGAAAATTCAGGCAGTGATTTTTTCATACTCTCTTAAAGCTTTCTTCGCGATTATCTCCCAGTCATAGCTGATTATTTTCTCTTTTGATTTCCGACCCATTACCACTCCTTTCCCGGAATCATACATTTGAATGAGCGCCTCAGCCAGTGCCTTAGAGTCTGCAGGGTTTACAAGTAGGCCGTTCACCCCGTTTTCTACTACCTGCGTGTTTTCTCCCGTATTTGTGGCAACGATGGGTAGGGATGAGGCCATGGCTTCGAGAATAACCTGGGGTAATCCTTCATACAGGGTTGGGGAGGCGAAGACGTCGGAAATATTGTAGAAGCCGACAAGTTCTTTGTCGGAAACGTTTCTAAAATGTAGAACACTATCTGTAAGGCCGGTTCCACTAATCAATTTTTTTATCCGTTCTTCCTCCGAGCCAACACCTATTAAGATAAGTCTTGAATTCTCAACCTTCTTTTTCAATAGTGAAAAAGCGTCTATCAGATAAGTTACTCCTTTTTGAGGGTCAAGCCTTCCCACGCAAATAACGATAAAGTTGTTTCTATTTAATCCATATTTTTCTCTAGATAATACGGGATTTTTCCCATATTCTCTAATTAGGTTTAAATCTACTCCGTCGGGAAGTTCAATTATCTTCTCTTTTCTTAAACCGAATCTTTCAATTAACCTCTCCGACTGGACTGGGCCTTCAGAGGCCACAGCATCACATCTTGTTAAGCAATACTTAAGCGGCAGGTCAATCGGAAGTTCGCCCAATTTTTTTGACAGGTGTCTCTCCTTCCAGGGTTCAGTCCCACGGTGGAACGGGGAGACAATGACTGGCCTTCGATTTTTCTGGAAAAGATAGGGAAACCCGTTTATCTCGAACATGTGGAGCAAGTCGAAGTCGATTTTTTTTAGATGCTGGTATGCTCGAATATTATGGAGGTGGTATGACCTGTAGAATCCGAAGAACCTGCTGCCAACCACTTGCGGGGGTATGAAGGTGTAGTCGATGCCATCAACACGTTCCCTTCTTCCTTTACCCCCAGCTTCTGGGGGTGCGATAATCTCGATCTCAACGCCTAACTTGGCCAAGTGTTTAGCAAGCCCGTGAACGTATCTTCCAGTACCGCAGAAGCTGTGGAATGGCAAGATATTTCTCGCTGCGAAAACTACTTTCATCTTGGTTTATTTATCTAATAAGTGATTTAATACCTAAAGGAAATTGCCATGATGTCTAAAAGACACAATGTCGACCGTCAAGAATACCTGGATTTCGAGGAAAAGATAATTCAAGACGAGCTTTCAAAAGGTTTTGCAGACCGTCCCGACTCCGTTGAAGTGGAGCGGGAGTACATAACAAACCACAGCTACCGGCACCTAAAGACTATAGAGTTCATCCCCCCCAAGGATAAACTCAGAATCCTAAACATCGGGACCGGTCACGGAGTCCTCGAATACTTCATAAAGAAGAAATTCGGCTACACAGTTGAGACGATAGACATCAAGGAAGAAGTAAACGGCTACTACGGAAAGCGCATGAAACGGCTCGGGATACCTCAAAAAGCTTGCGACTTAAACCGGGAGCGACTCCCTTACGACGACGGCTCCTTCGACGTCGTCATATTCTCGGAAGTATTAGAACACCTCCTCGTATCCCCGCTCAAACCACTACTCGAAATAAACAGGATACTCGTAAAAGATGGCCTCCTAATCCTCGTGACCCCGAACGTCGCGTCATTCAGCCACATAATATTCCTCATATGCGGACGCCACTTCATGCCGGAATACCCGATGACAATGCTAACCACCATGCCCGACCTAAAACACACGCGAGAGTATACCATACGCGAGATGAAGTCGCTCCTCTCCACAGCGAAATTCACAATAGACACACTTTACATGAGCCGCTATCAAGACCGATTCTGGATCGACAAAAAATACACTCTTATGAAAAACCCAGTCCTCGTACCACTCAGAAACCTTTTCAGAGCGCTCATCTCAACGGTAACACTCATATTCCCAAGATTCCGGTCCACGATAATCATCAGAGCCCGGAAATGAAAAATTTTTCGAGAGAGCATCAAGTAATCTCTGTCTTAACCGTTGTATTGCTTTTACACAGCTTTTATTTCAACCATATTGAAGACGATGCCTTCATATCCTTCAGGTATTCGAAAAACTTTGCGAGAGGATTCGGCCTGGTTTTTAACAAGGGGATTCCGGTTGAAGGTTACACCAATTTCCTCTACACTCTCATCCTCGGAGTATTTTTAAAGCTCGGGTTTAATGACATCGTCTTGGCCGCACGCCTTATTGGGGTGTTCTCCGCCATTGGAATACTATTTTATGTATTGAAAATCTCAAAGCTTATTTCAGGGAATTCTAATTCTTGGTTTAATTTTATTTCTTGCACACTTCTTTCACTGAACACAGCCTTCGCATTCTGGACGTTGGGAGGTATGGAAACCCAATTATTCATGTTTTTTGCGATTATCGGGTCGTACCATTATTTACGTGAAGAGAGAATCTCAGTAAAGTCGGTGACATTTTTTATTCTGGCCTCATTAACCCGGCCCGAAGGAATACTGCTCTTTTTTCTAACGGTCGTACACAAAATTTATGTAAATTCGACTCATAAGAAATCTTTTTTAACAAGGCAAGAGTTAATCCCAATATTAATCTTTATCGTCCTATTCTCCGCCTATCTCCTTTGGAGGCAAAGCTATTACGGATTCCCCCTTCCAAACACCTTTTATAACAAAGTTGGTTCAGGCATTGAACAATATAAGAGGGGGTTTAGGTATCTTGCCGAATTTTCACGCGATTTTGGGGGAATACTCTTTATTTTGCCCATACTTTTATTCACGAAAAGGAAGGTTGATTTCTGGTTATCCTACTTCTCTTTGACGATGGTATCTTATCTTGCTTACATATTATTTGTCGGCGGTGGCACGTCAGTTATGTATCGGATTGCCGTACCAGTTTTACCCTACTTCTACGTTTTACTCCAAGAGG
>JBDRAY010000069.1:0-16607 GCA_043823295.1 Methanobacteriota archaeon
CCCCTTTTTTTTTTATTCTTCCTGCTTAGTTTTAAGTTCCACGTTTAGTTCTTTTGCCCTGGCAGAAATTGCCGCATCTAATTCGGAGTATATTATCGAGTTTTCGGCAAAATTATCGTCAGTTAAATCGTGAAGTATATCGTTTGCATGCTGAACTTCATCCGCAGTTAACCCCTTAACCGCCACTAAAGCCGAGGAAGAGGATTTATCACGAAATGATTGATTGCATCCGAAAGCCATTTTATTCATAGCAGACTTACACGGCCCTTCCATAGATTTCCCGGCAACTTTCCCGAAACTCTCCCCCCAACCATTAAGAGCCATAAGATCCTGATCGGTAAGCCTTCTTTCTTCGGGCTGATCTTTTTGTATTGTAACCATGATTTAATATTCACATTAGGGAAATTTAAATGTGAGAGAGCCTATTACTTTACGTTATGGACTCTCAGCTCGCCTTGTATCGGCTGTCTCGGCTGTTTCCTTCGAAGGATTCGACGCTTCAGATTTCAACAACCAAGCTCGGGAAAGCGTTGGGTGTGAGCCAGCAGTCGGCGTCCCGGATTCTCACCGAGCTTTCTGACGGGGGATTCATCGAGAAGTCTGTGACGGGCCGAGGCCACGAGATTGTGATAACTGGTGCCGGAAAACAAATGCTTGAGGGTATGAGCGAGAACTTGGCCGACTTTCTTTCATCGTGCGTTGAACCCTGTTTTGAAGGCGTTGTGGCGACTGGACTTGGAGAAGGCGCATACTACGTGAAAGCCTATGAAAAAGAGATTGAAAAGAAAGTGGGGTTCAAACCCTACCCTGGGACGCTGAATGTAAAGTTGGGTAAGAAACCCCAGGACCTTCGAAGGTATACTAGTATTGAGGTCGAGGGTTTCGAGAAAGACGGGAGGGGATACGGCGTGATAAGGCTTGCTCCCGCGCAACTTTCAAGCGGAAAAAGGAAGGCAGACTGTTTTTTCGTCCTGCCCGAGCGAACCCACCACCGCGAGGAGGCAGAATTCATAAGCGAGCTAAACCTTCGCGAGAAATTACTTTTAACGGATGAAAGTCGCGTGAAAGTTGTTTTCACGTGAAATTAGGAGAGTTTTTTCTCTTCGACTTCTCCGTGTGGCTCTTTTTCACTGAATACTTGGGCTTGGAATGAGAAGATTTGAACGCCTTCCGCGAGCCATTCGTCTGGGGGAAGGCCTGCTTTCCCGCACGTGTGGGATAAGAATTCTTTCTCGTCCCAGCCGTGTTCGACAGGTACTTGAGGGAGGAGTAGTCCCGACTGCCAGCCTTTTCGGATTATTAGTCCGTCGCGGCCGACCTTGATTTTGGAAGGGTATTCGAGCGGTTTTTCAACTCTGACTTTTTGAGGCTCTGTTAGAACTGAAACTTCAACGGTGATTGACTCCATCTCATCCGCCTTTACGGACGGGAATCTGGGGTCCTTTAACGCCGCAGACAATGCAGAATCCCGAACAGCCTTGCCCAAAGCCATGACGGGCTCGGGATAGCCGATGCAACCTCGAAGACTCCCGGAAGGATATGAATCGAGAGTGACAAAAACCCCCCTATTTTCAAGTAACAAGTCGTCCAAGCCTTCAGGGTCGTCCGCCCTAAGACCCTTCAAATCAAGTTCGATTACTTCACGGGCGAAAGCCAGTATCCTCGCTCCCTCATCCAAAGTCAAAGTCATCCTGTCTCGCTCACTTAAGGTATAGTTTTATTGCCTGCTGTTTTTTTCCAGACTGACCCTGAATCTTGTAGTTTACGACGAGATCTATAGTCAAGTCCGTATTTACCTTGGATCCGATGCATTCGCCTGAAAGTTTGAAAGACGAGTCTTTTTTCATCGGAAACGGAGGCGGCATGATTACACAGTCGCCTGAAACAGAGGTTATGAGAACAGCGGATTTCAATGGATTTTTAATCGAAAATTCAACGTAGTTATCGTCTAGTTCGACGGATTTAGACTCTAATTGCAAGTCCCCTATCAAGGGAGACTTCACAGGTTCAACTAAAATAATGTAGTAGATGCCCGCCATAGTGACGAACAATGCAAGAAAAAGGAGGGTTTTATTCACCCCAACACCTCCAATACTTTCTCAATAATAACGTCGTTTTCAGCAAGCTTGGCCTTGTTCTCCTCGACTTCTGGATCTATGAAAGTCACTCCCGCAGCCTTTAGCTTTTTAATGTTTTCAACTACGAAAGGATTGTAGTACATAGACACGTGCATGGCAGGAACGATTACCAAGCTTAAGCCTGAACCCATCGCCGTCGCTGCAAACGTAGTAACTGGTGTGTCATCGATTCCGCACGCAATCTTAGAAATAGTATTCGAAGTCGCAGGACACACAAGTAATAAATCCGCCTCACCCTCAACCCCGCACAAGCGGACGTGCTCGACAGCCCCGGAAATCTCTTCAATCACCTTATTCCCGCTCGCCCACTCAAGGACGTTTGGATAGATGATTTTCTTCGAGGCCTCGCTCATTACGCACTCGACCGAAACCCCCCTCCTTGCGAACTCGCGAATTAGCTCGGCTACTCTTACTGCCGCAACACTCCCGCACACCGCCAAAACAATCTTTGCCATATCAGTTGTTAGTTATATGCAAGAAATTGTATATTAAAAACTATGGGTGGTGCACGTATCTACAAGAAGGGCGCTGATTTCGAGCGGAAGCTGGTCTCACTTTTCTGGGAGAACGGTTGGGCTGCGATCCGTGCGGCTGGCTCTGGTACGACTAAGTACCCCGTCCCCGACGTTATCGCCGTTAAGGGATCTGAGATAATTATTGTTGAGTGTAAGACAACTGGTAAGGAGAAACTCTATTTGAAAGACGCCGTGCAAGGATTGAAAAAATTCGCCTACATTTCAGGGGCGAGAGCCTACATTTCGGTCAAATTCGACAGGGAGAAACCCCGCTTCTACGACATCTGCGAGCTGCTTGTCGCCGAAGAATACACTATAAGGAAGTCTACTGAATACTTGTCGTTCGAGTCCTTGATCGGGAAGCAAACAAGGCTATTGTGAATTATTCTTTACTCCTGTTTAAGGGCTCTGTTTATGTCGTTTGCGCAGTTTGCGAAGGCGGTTTGTGCGGGACCGTCAATTCCATTCCACTTTATCATTGAAAGCTCAAGATAGGGTTTGCTGGATTGTTCAATTGTTCTTGCAGTGAGCCCTGCGTCATTTCCTTCCGCGCCTGTTAATCCAGCCTCTTTTCGAAGCTGTGCTAAAGGCTCAGAAAGTGTTTCAGGAATCCCATCGCCTTCCATGGGGAATCTTATTCCCATGGCGATGATTTCCCTGCTGTCTTTAGGGTGAGTTGCATAAAATCTGTTCACCCCCTCATACCCAAGGGGAAGAGGTTTTTTAAGCTCACCGTCAAGTGGCAGTCTATTCAAAACAGAATCCGAGAAATCGAACCCGGGACTGTCGATTCCGCGACTTCCAGGAGAGTCGTGACTTTCCGTCGGAAGGTCTCCTAACCCTGGAGGTAGATTAAGCTCTCTAACTACATTATCAGTATCAGCTCCTGTAGCCACTATGAAAATTTCTCGGGGTTTGCCCCCTTTAATTATTTTTTGAGCCATCAAAATCACCTAATTTTTTTACGTCACCCACTCCTCGTCGATTATCTTGCTTTCGTGCTTGGGGATGTATCCGTACGTCTTCACAATCTTCTTGTGCTTGTCGACGATTTTTTTGGGTGTGAGCCGGTAAAGCTTCTTCCTCCCGCATTGAGGACACGACAACTGCTCGCCCCCATCGTCTCGGGCGCAAATCTCACAGACGATTTTCCCGCACTTGCCACACTCAAAATAGTCGACCGTAAAATCCCGACTCTTAAGGTCGTCCTCGTAGGTTGCGACGCACTCCCACTTAAAGCATTCATCACAGTCCGCGCGGATGAACAAAGTCTTGACTTTAGCGTCAATGCTGAAGTTGCCGGTAAGTTTGGAGGGATCGATGATACGGGATTTCTTCGGCTTCATTATTTCTTCAATAATAATTTACTCTCGAAAGTTTAAGAAGCTTTCTACATTCGGGTGGGAGAGGATATGCCAAGCAAATCAAGGCCGAAACTAATCGTATTCTTAACGGCATACACGATTTTAAGCCTGCGCACACTCAATTTCTCGTCACCCGTTAATACGGGACATTCCTTGTAAAACCTCGAGTAAGACGATGCAAGCTCATAAACATAGTTCGCTAGAAGATGAGGCTTCCGCTCCTCAGCCGATTTCGATATCACTTCTGGAAAGCGTGATAAGTCAAGCAAAACGTTTCTCTCCTCATCGTGCAAGCCCGAGCAATCAGCTTTATTGGAGCTGATTTCTTTTTCACTTACCTCAGACTTTTCGATTATCCGGGCACTTCTCGCGTGAGCGTACTGGATGTAGGGGGCTGCATCTCCCTCGAAGGAGAGTGCCTCCTCCCACCGGAAGGTTATGGGTTTAGTGGGGGCGGTCTTTATGATGTGGTATTTCACAGCCCCAATCCCGATTTCCGTGGCGGTTTCCGGCGCGCCAATCCCCCGCTCCTCGATTTCAAAAAGAGCCTTCTCTTCGGCCTCGTCGAGAAGCAGGTCGACTGGAAGAGTCTCACCCCGGCGGGTTGAAAGCTGCCTGCCCTCAAAATTTACGAAAGAAAAGTGCACGACTTCCAAGAGCTTTTTAACGCCGAGTATTTTGGTTAGTATGGTCGACAATTCCTCGAATTCGAGCTTGTGGTCCTCGCCCAAGACGTTTATGAGGACGTCGGCATCGCGCTCAAGCTTCCAGAGATGATAAGATAAGTCGCGGGATAGATAGACAGTGGTGTCGTCGATTCTCTGGCAGACAGAAAGGCCCGATCGTTTCTCTATCCCAAAAGATGAGAGATCAAGGCCGGCCCCGATATCTTCCTTGGAAGTCCAATACTTCGACTTTTTGAGTTTGTCCAAAACCTTGAACACTCGGCCGGACTCGACCTCCTCGGACTCGTATTCGAAGGAGTCGAAGTGGAAACCTAGTCTATCATACGTCTGCTTCTGCCCTCGAAGACATTGATTAGCAGCTTTTTTAATTTTTTCTAGTGAGGATTTATCCCCATTCTCTGCTTGATATATTAATTCCTGCACAATCTTTCTGAAAGGCTCCTCGTTTTCAAAAAGAGTATTTGCCGCCACATAATAAACCAAGATTTTAAAATCATCCTTCTTTACGTATTTCAGATAAGTATCTACATACTTTGTGTAATCGTATTCCTTATCTAAGATTGGATATTCAAAGTGTCTTCCCTTAAAGGCTTGGGCTACTTTTTGGCTATCAAACAAAACCGTGGCAATCATCGCGATTTGTTTTCCCACGTCGTTCACCCAGTAGTGGGTTTCGACTGGATAGCCTGCATATGAGAGTATCCGGCGCAGGGAGTCGCCGATGATCGAGTTTCGAAGCCGGCCCACGTGGACTGGTCCTGAGGGGTTGACTGAGGTGTGCTCTAAGATGATTTTGTCCTTCTTCGAAGAACCCCTCCCATAGTCTTTTTTCACGGCTTCCTCGAGCACGTGAGCCCCGAACCTCTCGTAATCCAGAAAGAAATTCAGAAAACCGTTTTTCGCCTCAACCCTGGCGACAAAACCGGAAGGCTTGATTTTGCTGGCCAGACTTTCAGCCACCTCAGCGGGCGGCTTCCCCACCTTTTCCGCCAGCTTAAAACAGACGTTAGAAGCCAAATCCGCGTGCGGGGAGTAATCAATATCATCCAGTGAAAGTTTTAGCCCCGTTTCCTTTTCAAGCAATTTTATTATTTCGGCTTTCGCAGACAACATTGCGTTTACAGTATGCGAGGAAAAGTATAAATTAAGCAGCATCCCTCATTTGCTCTGGCTCGCCACGGTAGACAGGAAAGTGGATACCCAGGCAGGGTCTCCCTTCCCGGTTTTCAACTGTGAACTCTCCACCCGAGTTCAAACAGAAATTTCTCGTCGAGACTTTCCCATAACCGCGGAATGGTTTTTCTGGTGTTGCCTCGCTAGTCGAGTAGACTCGTCTCCCGATGACATCAAGTAACTCCCCGGGGATTGGTTCGACATCCTCGCCGGGAACTCCTGATATAACATAGATTGATGTCGAATCCCCGTCACTTGCCGTCTCAATGACGACAGTATTGTTTGGCCGATGATTTATTGCGTCTGAGACAAGATTGCTTAAAGCAACATCTAAGAGAACTGGGTCAACCAACACTGGTAGTAAATTTTCATCCAGGTTCGCTTGTATTTGGACGGGACTTCCTTTCCGGTCAAGGTGCTGGCGTCTTATGAACTCTTGTATGAAATCATTAGGATTGAGTATTTCAGGATGAGGTGTGTGTGTGAAAGTGCCATCTAAAATGGAAACGATACATCGGGTCGCCGCCTCGATGTATTTCTTCAAGCATGCTATTTGGCTTATTGCATCTTCATTGGAACCTGCTAATTTCTTCCAATCGTCGGTCTGGTCGAATATCTCTGAAATGTATGCCAAAAACTTACTATTTCCTTCTTGAATTGACTCCCCACACAGGTCCCGGGACCTCAACGGGTTGCTCAGGATTATTATCAGGGAAAAAATCCCTGCTTGGAAGTATAGCATCCCTCATGACCTCAAAAAAACCATCTAATGTCCCCTCAACTACCGGAAACAATGGGGATCCAGTATCGCGTAGTATATCCTCGGTGTTTGACAAGCCACAACGAATAGTCTCCATTTTATTTATTGCATCGTGATGGAGGATGCGATAGTTTAGGTGCTGTTCCCCCGATAGCTTTACGACTTCCTCATCACCTCCGTTTCGTGTCTTATGGACTGGCATTTTTTATTTTAATTTCTCTTCCACGACTTTACAGTATAAGATAATTTAATACTCTCCTTAACTAATTCAACCAACACCGTACCCTGTTCGAATGTGAGTGGCCTGCGATTTCTTCTGATTTTTTCCGCCATCACTAAAGTATCGGAATATTAACGGAAAAAATCACCCTCAAAACAAGCCGAGGTTCAATCAAGAGGAATCTGAAACATTATTTATTGCGTACCAGTAAATTACATACTAATATGGATTTTTTAGACAAAGCCACAGCCTCACGAAAGGGGGCAAAAGCAGACTCCCTCTTTGAAGAGGGAAACTTTAAGAAGGCTTTGGAGTTGTATTTCCAATACCTGAAATACAAGATAGAGAAGGGCGATTCTGAAGGTCGTGAACTAGCTCCATACTATAAAAAGATCGGGGACTGCTACATGAAACTCGCCCCTGGTGTGGAGCAGAGTAGGGAGCACAACATTGAGAAGGCGGTTAAGTATTATTCTCGTGCGGGTGAGAAATACGAGGAGTCAGGGGACAAGCATAATGCAGGTATGCTTTATAAGTCTGTTGCAAACTGTTTTGAGCTGGGTGAGGAGCATGATAAGGCGTCGGAGTATGATCGTAAGTCTGCCGAATTGTTTTCCGAGACTGGGGAGGGTTTTCAGGCGAGTCACAGTTTCGTTGAGGCTGGTGGCTACGCTTATGCGAGCGGGGATTATAAGACTGCTGCAGATTCTTATGTGAAGGCTGCCGAGTTTGAGGAGAGTTTGAAGGATGATACTAAGGCTAGCGAGTATTATGAGAAGGCTGGCAAGTGCATGGAACATTTATCGGATTTTGACATGGCAATGGAACATTACTCTCTTGCTCTGGGATTGTATGACAAGATAAAGTCTTATGAAAAGGCGGCGGCGGCTTTTGAGAGTATTGGGAGGTGCAAGGAGAAGGTGAATGACTTTCAAAACGCCATCAACAATTACCTTAAGGCCTCGAAAATCAACACTTCTGAGAAAAATCATTCAGGAACAATCGCTAATTACATGTCTGTGGGGGATTGTAATGAAAAGCTTGGTAAAACAGACGAAGCAGTCAAGTATTATTTGAAGGCTGTGGAAGTGGCTGTTGAGAACAAGGACGGCCTCTCCAAGGCCGCTGCATTAATGAAGGCCGCTAATTCACAGAAAACCTTGGGTGAACTCGACAATGCTGTTATGAATTATATTTCCGCGGGAGAGGCTTATGATTCGGCTGGAAAGAGGAAGGAGGCTGTCGGAGTTTTCAACGGAGCATTAGAGATAAGCTTGTCTGAAGCCAAGAAGAATGAGGGAAACGGGGACTTTGATGCTGCCGCACTAAATTACCAAAAAGCATCCTTCTGCTACTTCCAGCTTAAAGACTTTGAGCGGGCTGCAGACTTGTATTACCAGAACGCCCAGTCAAAACTTCGGGCAGGTGAAAAAATAGAAGCCTTTGATGCTTACACTCAAGCAGGACACGCGTACGCTAAATCAGATCTTTTAAACAAGGCGGGGGACGCTTACATGAGGGCTAACAAATTTGATGAAGCAGCATCACATTTCATTCAACACGCCGAGAAGGCTACAAAGAAGAAGGACTTTTTCGAGTCTGCAAAATACTTTGACCTGGCTGCATGGTGTTTTAAGAAATTGTTTGACGACAAGCAGGAGCGAGATGCCATGAACAGTTCTATCTGGCAGTATGTGGCATTCCTAGATGTGAAAAAGGACGAGCCCGACCCCCTCAAGGAAGCCGAAGCAAACCTTCGCATAGGGGAGGGGTACTTAAAGCTCGAGGACACTAGAAAAGCCATTAAGAACATGCTTAAGGCCCGTGAACTGTTTGAAAAGACTGGGGACTCTGAGATGGTTTTGAGGGCTGACGCTCAAGTCAAGTTAATTGACGGTAAGATCGCGTTGAAGGCAGCTGATTACATTAAAGCACATGAGAACCTTAATAAGGCGATCGAGCTCTTGGGAAAGATTGATTTGGAGAAGCTTGAGGAATTTGACAGATATCATGTTGAAACCATCCGGGAGGGGGCTGAACAATATCTTTCAGAGATTGATTCCAGACCCGACGTGGAAATTGAATTAGAGGTTCCGGCAAGCGTTATGGTTGACGTTGAGACGAAACTGTCAGGAAAAATCATAAATAATGGAAACCAAGTCGTTGAAAGGATTGTGATTTTAACCAGCTTCCCATCATCAATTTTAGTTCGGAAGGCGACCAAGGAATGTTTGAAAGTTGAGCCGGGTGAAACATTCGATCTTGAGGTTGTAATCCAACCTAATGAAGTGGGATCATTCGTCTTCAACCCTCTTGAAATACTCTACCACGACATAGAAGACCACAAGTACATGAAATCTTCACTGGAGATTACTTTAAACGTTTCCTCGGAAAAAACTGCCGCTGTAATGGAGGCTGAAGCAGAACAAGCTGAAAGCGATGAGGACGTGCGCGTTTCCGACAAAATAATGCGCGCATTCATTGGAACCGATCCAAGCTCCATAGTACTAGTCTCCTATAATCCTCCCAGCCACGCACAGGTTGTGGAAAGCATCCTTGAAATTCTTGTAAAAGAGAGGGGGGAGGGGGGAGTATACGTTTCAGTCAGCAAACCCTACAAACATACGCAAAAGCTTATGGAAGATAAGGGAATACAGATCGAAAACTTAAGGTTCATCGACTGTATTACAAGGGCAAGCGGGAACATTGCAGACAAGTCAGATAATGTTGTATATGTGGAAAGCCCTGCATCACTCGAGGAAATAAGCATGTACTCCGAAAAACTGATAAAAGACATTACTACGGATAAAAAATTTCTGATAATCGACTCGGTGTCTAGCCTTCTCATCTACAACGACGAGCGGGCGATCGAAGAGTTAATCCATTTTCTAGTCAATCAGATACGTTCAGACGAAGTTGGGGGGGTCATACTCTCAGCTGATGAAGCTTCAACTCAAAAAATTATTAGACGACTTATACCAACGTGCGATAAGGAGATTAAGGTTTGAACATGATCGAAAGGGACCGTGACGTAGGGCAGCAGTTCATGCACCTGCTGGATGAAATGCACAAGCGAGTCGTCGGTATGGAAGAGTCAATAGAGACCATCCTCATCGCAATGTTTTCTGGAGGGCACATCCTTCTTGAATCAGTTCCGGGTATGGGAAAAACGATGATGAGCCGGACACTTTCAGACTGCCTGGATTGTTCATTTAAAAGGATTCAATGTACTTCAGACCTTACTCCAAAAGAGCTTACTGGCGAGTCTATTTATGACGAGGAAAAGAAGGATTATTTTTTGAGAAAGGGCCCTATTTTCACAAACATTCTTCTAGTAGACGAGATAAACAGGGCTCAACCCTTAACTCAGTCAGCACTTCTCGAGGTTATGGAGGAAAAGCAGACTACATCCCGCGGCAAGACGTACGAGCTGCCTAAACCGTTTATGGTTATCGCCACACAAAACCCTGTAGAGCAGGTTGGAACATTCCCCTTGCCTGAAGCTCAGAAGGACAGGTTCCTTTTCAAGGTTGTTATTACGTATCCTAGCAAGGAAGATGAGATTAGTATTGTAAGGTCAAAGCTGGATCAGGAGGAAGTTGAAACAATCTTTAATCCCGCCGAGATTATGATTTTACGCGAGGAGATTCAATCAAACGTTAAGATCTCGGATACTCTAGTCGAGTATGCCGTGAAAATTGTGGAGGAGACGAGGGTTTATAGGGGTGTTCAGACGGGTGCCAGCCTTAGGGCTTCGATTTATATCTCAAGCACTTCGAAAACTCGCGCGTTCTTGCATGGACGCGACCATGTGATTTTAGAGGACATCCAATACCTTGCCTTCCCACTTCTTCGACATAGAATAATATTAGATCCTAATGTGAAGGAATTCGGAACAACGCCAGACGACATTGTTTCAAAGATTCTTTCAAGGGTCGAACCACCTTAAAGGAGGGAAAATGTTTAGGAAAAAGAGCGTATTGACGTGTAAGTTAGTCCTGCTTTTATTAACACTAGCGTTGATGGCATCATATACCTCAGCCTTAGACACTAAACTCAACATTCGATGGCGCACTTCCTTCCCTGAAGGATTCCAGACTTTTGACGTCGCCAACATAGACGAGGATGAAAGCTTGGAGGTAATTGCCGCAGACTCAAACAACACAATCCATATTTTTAATTCGAACGGGTCAGTAGAAGGGAGGTTAACACTTCCACCGAACACTGAGATAGGTTCCGTGCAAGTCATCAGAATATCAGACTTGGACGGGGACCGAAACCCTGAAATAATTCTTGGATTCGGAGGGAAAAAGGACGCTGTAACCCACCCGTGGAATGAATATTACAATTACATGAATGAGAGCGTTGGAAGGTATTCGAGAGTGCACTACAGGACTACTAGAATAAGTGGCGAACTTCGAGTGATAAATCTTTCCGGGGCCACACTATGGCGGGTCCAACAATTGCCGTCAGTTAACGACATAAAAGTGTTCGACGTAAACCTTGACGGGAAAGATGAGGTTCTTGTGGGAACGGGATCATTTGTTCTCGAAGAATACTGGGAACACAGTTATGGGGGAAGCGAGGAAGGAGAGGTTTGGGATCTAGTGGAATACCAGACTTGGAATGCGTCGAGTATTATGCTAGACTTCGAAGGTAAGGAGCTATGGAATTTCAAGTTGTCTTCCAATGAAAAATCGAACAAAGTTAGGGCCGTTGATGCTGGCGACCTAATTGGGGATGAAAAGATCGAAGTGCTAGTTTCAACCGATGACGGAACCTTATACTTGCTTAATGAATCAGGGGGTATAAACAGGACTCATAAACTCCAATCAAGTATTTACTTCATGGGAATATACGATTTGAGTGAAACCACAAGGAAAGACGTCTTGCTGGGGTTAGGTGATAATACCATAGAAGCCCTTGACTCAGACTTCAATCTCCTATGGAGATACAAGCTCCCCAAGATTCCAAACGGAATGTACGGTAGAGACATCGATCAAGACGGGTCAACAGAATTATTCGTTGGAGGAAGGGACAACAATATCTACGTTTTCTACGAAAACGGGGCCTTAAGGTGGAAGCAGTTTCTAGCCGAACCCGCCTACACGATAATGGTGTCAGACCTCGATCAAGATGAGATAATCGAAGTCATCGTAGGCTCGGATGTCAACCTTACAGTCTTTGATTTTGACAGAGAATACATCACCAGGGAGATTGGATACGGATACTACGACAGAGCAAACGAGATGTTTAGGGTGGGCAACCTATTATTGTCAAAAATTTACGCTCAAAAAGCAAGAGACCTGCTCTTAATTGCTAATGATTTAGCAGGTATTCCAAAAATTGATTTTCTTTTAAAGCGTATTGATGAAGAGAAGAAGTTGGATAGGAAGACGGAAGCGGAATATTATTATGGTCAAGCGTTGGAAACCTACGGGAAAAACAGGTATGATGAATCCAAGCTTTATGTGTTGCAGGCTAGGGACATTTACGTGGAGGTGGGGGATGAACCGGGAATTGGAAAAGCAGACCTTCTTTTCCGCCAGATTGAAGATGAGATTAAACTGGTTAAAAGCCTTAGGGCGAAATCCAGTTTTGATGCTGCAGTAAGCTACTTTGGATTTAGAAACTTTACTGCAGCTAAAATATACGCTGAAAACGCAAGGGATGTTTACGCGGAAATCGGTGATGAAGCGGGAGTATTGGATACAAATGAATTCATAATCAAGATTGGTGAGGAATACTTGGCTTCCGCTAAAAGGGAGCTTATTGGATTAGACTATGATGGTGCTAGGGAGCAGGCAACACTTGCTAAGGAATTATATTTAGAGTATA
Source organism: Methanobacteriota archaeon (assembly GCA_043823295.1). GTDB lineage: Archaea > Altiarchaeota > Altiarchaeia > IMC4 > SCGC-AAA252-I15 > SCGC-AAA252-I15. The sequence continues at coordinate 12,695 of JBDRAY010000069.1, forward strand.
ATTACTCTAGGGGTGTTGAGGCGGTGCTTGAGTTTGAACTCGAAATTCAAGAGCGTGTTGTTAATGAGCCTAACCCTATTTGGGATGTTGTGAATAAGATTCTTCCGTATGTTTTAATCATCCTGATAATATTTTTAATTTACTCTTTCATGTCCAAGCGAAAGGAAGAGTTACATCCAACTCAGGAAGAGAGTATTTCCGACGAGCTGGAGCACGAGCTCGAAGAAGTGATTTAAGGTCCGAGTAGCCAGCCCAATGATTCGTGGAAGATTGTTGAGATTAGAAAGACTAGTATGCCAGCTGTCAAGACTCCAAAGCTTATTGCAATGAAGGCTTTCTTGTTTTTCATGCCGAATAGGTGGGCTGCGAGGGCACCGCTGTATGCGCCCGTTCCTGGAAGCGGGATTGCGACAAAGAAGGCAAGGCCTATGACCCCGTACTTGTCGACGTACGGTTTCGCCTTACGCTGGGTTTTTTTGATGTAGCGTTTGACAAGCGGAACGCGCATTGCAATGTCGAAGACGATGTCCAGGAAGATGAAGGCCGGATAGATTACAAGAATGTTGGTCAGTACTGCGACTACGAACACATTTACGGGATTCAAGCTACCCTCGAATATCCCGTAAGGAATCGCACCCCTAAGCTCGATACCGGGGACGAGCGTGATAAAAATCAGGTAAAGCCAAGGATTCGCCATAATCCCTAATTCAATGGGGAAAAACAAATAAAAATAACTTAAGGAAATAAATCCATGTAGTGTTCGATTAATGGGTGGATGGGAGTGTAGTCGATTGGATGGATAATAATTGTGTTGGAATCAACCTTCTCTCTTCTTTTTTCACCGCCGAGGGCACTATCATAGATTACGCTAAGCTCGGTGTCGGCGCGGTGTTCACACTCGCCGGCAGCCTCAAGCACGGCCTTCGCCGCAGAATCCTTTTTCCCGGCCTTTGCCATAATCCCGAATCTGGATACCATGACATTGGTAAAGACTACGTCCCCAGGCTTAACCTCTGAAGGCTTTACGACAGGATACGCTCCCGGTGGATTATTTTCATCTCTGGGAGACCAGTACACGAGGCGCTTAAATCCTTGGAAATTCGGGAATCTTTTAGGCGACCAGTAATTTGAAAGATAGTCAAAGTATGCGATACGTGGAAGAGGCCTTGCGGACGGGATTGATTCTCCGGTCCCCATATGATGGTTGAGTAGATGTAGGAAATTCTGAAATCCCAGTCGGGCACCAGCGTAGGCGCCGAACACCGAATTGTCGACTATGATGGGGATTGGATTTTCCTTAAGCATGAAGGATAACACACCATCCAAGTTAAACGTTTTTGAATCGGGAACATAGTCGCCTTGATCCGCCATCTTAGAGCTAATCCGAGGGCAAGTCGAAACCTTCCATCCTTTCTCCTTCACCCTCTCATTGAGGAAGGGTTCGAGTGCATACACCGGCGGGGCCCCGTTGTGGCCGTTGCCGAGGATTAAAAGGGGAGTATTAGGATTCGCCTCCTGCACCTCGTCCATGAAGTGTAGGAGTGATGCGAGCTCGAAGGCAATGTAATGGCACCGAGCCTTCTGAACATCAGCCCACGTCTTTGGTTTTTTACTCTTTTTATGCATTTTTTTTATTCCTCGAATAATTCCTTGTAGTGTCTTATGAGATTTGGCATGTCCGGCTCCTCGAGTATTGGGGGTTTCACGACCTTAGGAGAATAGAGCGTGGTTCCGGATGGAGGCCATTTTAATTCGATTCCGAACTGCCTGAGTTCCGTCGACCTGTGGCCCTGGCTTCCCGCAGCCTCAAGGACTTTCTGGGCTGGGACCAGACCTAACTCAGCCTTATGTTCAATGCGATTTTTATCGAGCATGACGTCTGTGAAAACTATGTCCCGTGGATGGACGTCTTCCGGTTTGACTACTCCAACCTCTGCGTAGTCGTCTTCCTCGCACATGTGGCTCGTCGTCCAGAGTAGAAAACGATCATACCCTTTGAAGTTGGCAAATTTTTCGCGAGTGATCCTTTTATTGAAAAGCTTCCCTGGATCCACACCCTCGACGTAAGGAGAATCAATCTGGGAGTCGATTCCAAAACGTCGGTTTAAAAGGCAGAAAAAGTTTTAAATCCTATGTGAGCTGCAGCCTGGACACCACCGGGAGAATTATCGACAATGAATATGAGTGGATTTTGAGTAAGTATTGAATTTAAGGCTCCTCCCTTTGAGAATTCAGATTGTGACGGAGCAAACTTGTAAAAGGCCGTGTCGACTGCTCTTGAGCCTACTCGAACGCTCGTGTTCACTGAAAAACCTCGGTCGCGTAAAAACGGTTTGAGTGCGTGGACGGGAGGGCGGCCGTTGCCGCCGTTTCCAATAACTAGAACAGGTGTTTCAGGATTGGCTTCGGATGCAGTTTCCATAAAATGCAAGAGAGAGGCTAACTCAAAAGCAAGGTAGTGTTTTTGGGCTTCCCGCCAAGTCATCTCGGTTTCGACAGGTTTTTTAGCCTTGCGCTTTTGCGCCATTTTTTTTCTTAGTCTTTCAGTCGGACTAATCCTTCTTGTTCGTCTTCAATTTCGAGGTCTGGACGGCAGACCTCGCATATTCCGCCAAAAATGGGTAGGTCGGGAAAGAGTGTTCTGTGGAACCGCATGACGTCGTCTGCGTCTTCAGGCCTCTTGATGTAGACTATCATGTGCATGAGGCCGTCCAAGTCGGATTCTGCCTGAACGCCGTAGTTGGCGAGATTGTCGGAGTGTGCGAGGGCTGCGATGTTGTCGACAGTCACCATCGAGTGGGCGAGCGCGCAGGTATCCGCCCGCATCCAAACGCGGTCGTGTTCGTCAAGGTTTACCATATCCTCCCCGAAAAGTTTCGCTAGACCTTCAGCCCCGCCCTTCATCCGGGCAAGGTGGGATACGTCAACTTGCTCGGGACCATGGAAATCTTCTAGTTTGTAAAGTGTTCCAGCCTCCCGGATGCACGCTGTGCCTGCAATGAGATTACGGTCGCCAAAGACGAGAGCCCGTGAAAAGTAGGGTGGTTTTGTCACCGAAGCTCCAGTCGAGGGAACATCACCCCTCGGCTCCCCGCCAATGGTCACCCCGACCAATTCACTACCCCCATACTTGAAGGCTGAAGTCTGCTCTGGACTCTGCACTGGGAAAAGTTCTTCGGTAGTGAGTGTTACCGCGAAAAAACACCCATCGAAGTTGTCGACTCCAATACCTGTCGCGCTCGGCGGCATGCCCTTAGGGAAGTTTTCTAGAGGCCCGTAGTGTACGGCGCGTGGCTCGTTCAAGACGACTTGATAGCACTGCAGTTCCTTACCGTCGGGTGTTTGCTGGATCTCCAAAATGTTTCCAATATGATTTCTCGAACAAGCGATATCGTGATAGGTAAGGCCATTTGGTTCAAGAATGTCTTCCTCAAACGCACGGTACGCCTGGTGGGTGAGCTCGGCCCGCTCGGCGAGGGGTCTGCCATGCCCGCCGGAAGATGTGTAGTTTCCGGGAATCGTCTGCTGGACCTGGTAGTCTGTGCCGCCCGCGTGATTAATTACAGCGTAAGGAATGTGGTGTTTAGGGGAAATCCTGTGCTCGATTTCAAGGGGCTTGTCCTCTTTCGGATAGCGCATCTCACAGAATACTCCGACGTCACCTTCAACTGGAGGCATTGGGATGAATAGCATACGCTCGGAAAGTTCAGTGAACTCGTCCTCCCCCCCCATTTCCCGACCGGTCTCAATCATCTGTCGCTTGAATTCGGAAACGTCGGCTTCGTAATCATCCCCTGGATTGAAGAACACCCTGGGGGCGAGAACATTGGCTGTCGATACTTTTTGGGAAGAATCAGCGAGTCCTGAATCGCAGAGAGTCTTCCAGTTCCCGCCGAGAAGATCAAGCGTCTGC
>JBDRAY010000070.1:0-10305 GCA_043823295.1 Methanobacteriota archaeon
AGGAGTCACCGCACACTCACACTCATTCGTACTTGGATTAACAGTGTTACCAGCCGGACAAGACTGGCAACCACACGCACCACCTGGAATGCTATACCAGCGTTTATTCTGCGAAAAACAGTATTCGGGAGAGATTGTGCAATAACAGTCGTCGCCGACTGTCTGACCCGCCTGGATAGAACAACCCCCTATTATAGTAAGTGTTGTGGTGGAGGTTGTCTGGCTTAGGGTAGTGGTCGTGGTGGTCGGGCAGTTTGTGACTTCCTGGCATGTGAAGTAGTTGCAGTCGTCTCCTCCATAGAAGCTGGGGTCTTCTGCGTAAAATTTTTGGAGTGCGAATCCTTCAGGACAGGAGTACGTGCAAGCTGAGTCTCCGGCATTCCAAGTTGATTGAGCAGTATATGTGTCTCCTCCACATCCTATATAGCGACATTGATATTGGTTGCAGTCGCTTGATGAGTAGGGGTCTTCAGCCACGACTTTTACTAGGGCGTATCCTGGGGGGCAGATGTAATTGCAGGTTGAGTCGAGTGGATCGAAGTAGGGATAGTAGCTGAGTGTTGGGGGGGTTGTTTCAAGATCAAGGTAGTTGAACTGGCCGCAGTCGGTACTGGTTGGGTTTTCAGAGTCTATGCCGTCGGCGAGTATGCCTGTTGAACCTGCATCGTATATGCAGGCGCTATCGCCTGCAGACCAGGTTGCTGTTGCGCTTTGAGTCACGCAGTTTTGGGCCTCGACCGAGGCCGCCGTCAATAAAATCAAGAATACTGCTAAAATATATCCTAAAGTATTTATCTTTTTTTTCATTTACCCCAACCAATATTTCATTGTATACAATGGTTTAATAACCATTGTGGATGTCGAGTCAGGAAGCAACAATTGTAAGGGTTTTTCCTCACCAACACCCAAACCAACACATTTTAAAAATAATGTTGATTTTATTAGTCTTATTATTGAACATATGTTATATAAAAACTAATATTTTGAACGTTAGCCTGCATTTTTAGTATTTGAAGCCGTTAAATAGTGGAGATTATAATAGATCATGCCAGTAATTAACAATAATGAATAAAATTCAGCCCACTCTTTTGGTACTAGTCTTGGTCATGTCTGCCACATTATTTGTCGAGGCACAAGGGTGGCCTCAATTCATGCAAAACATCGAGCACACTAGTTCAACCAGTGAAAAATCCAACAAGGGTTCTGCGAATTTTTCGGAAAGGTTCACTTATGAAACACACGCCTGGGTTAGAAGCCCTCCGACAGTATTCGATTTGGACGGGGACGGTTTTTCAGAAATTGTTTTCGGCTCAGACGACGGAGTACTCAGAGTACTGGACTATAAGGGAAACCTTAAGTGGTATTATGAGACTGGGGGGAAAATACGGTCAAGTCCCCTAATTGCTGATTTGGACGGGGACGGGTCAAACGACATAGTATTTGGATCACGGGACGGACTACTTTATGCTTTGAATGAATCGGGAGCCGTAAAATGGGCTGTGGAGACTGGAGGGCCAATAGACTCTTCTCCGAATGCTGGAGAGCTCGCTTTAGACTTCGGACTCGAAGTCGTTGTGGGATCGGACGATGAGAACATTTATGTTGTATCCGCGCGAGGAAAAGTTTTGTGGACGTATAGGACTGCAGAGCCCGTTAAATCCTCGCCCGCTCTCGCGGATGTGGACGGTGACGGGAACTTGGAGGTGATAGTTGGATCTAACGATAATCTCGTTTATGTTCTCAGAAGCCCTCCCGCCAAGGTTTGGATGTTTCAGACTCAGGGAGACGTATCAGGCTCTCCGGCAGTGTTCGATGTGGACGGTGACGGCAAGAAGGAAGTGGTTGTGGGATCCCAAGATGGAAACCTTTATGTCCTGTACCTGAAGCTTAAGGAGATAGTCAAAGGCCCTAGAAAGTGCACTCCCACAGGATGCTCTCGGAGTGATATTGAGGTCACGCAACTCGCACAGAAGTGGAACTGGACTACCAAGGAAGTGATTTCTTCTTCGCCCGCAATCGCAGACATTAACAATGACGGTCTTTCTGAAATTGTTTTCGGGTCTGAAGGGAAAAACCTTTACATCCTGGATGGATACGGAAGGAGGATAAAAAAGTATTCAGTGAATAAGGCAGTAACTGATCCCGCAAGCCTGGCTGACGTAAATGCTGATGGATTCAAGGATATCATATTCACGTCGACTGATGGAATAATATACGTACTAAACCATAAGGGAGAGAGAATTTGGAGCACTCAGCTTGAATCACCCATTCACGCTCCACCCGCTTTGGCGGACATTGATTCCGATGGAATACTCGAAATTATTGTGGCTTGTGATGATGGGAGACTTTATGTTTTTGGAAATGAGTTTTCAGAAAGAATCCGGAGAGCCTCTGAAATCTACATTATGGCCGTTGAAGCATATGATGATGGTCGGGAGGATACTGCACTAATCCTTCTCAACCAATCCAAGATACTTTATGAGGAGTTTGATTACGGTTATGGGATGGTGTTGGTCCAAGACTTTGTAACTAGGATTAGCGCTGACAAGCTGTTGGATAAAGCCCTTGAACGCTACGACGAGGGAAACTATGAGAGCGCCTCGACTTTGATGCAGGAGGCTATTAAACTTTACACAGAGATAGGTTATGATGAGGGTATTTCCAAGGCGGACGTATTCTTCTCAAGGATTGATGCTGACGCGCTTTTAGTTGAGGGGATGCGATACATTCAGGCTGGTGAATTTGGCAGAGCTTCGGATGCCCTCAAAGAGTCAAAGGAGTTGTATGAGTATCTTGGTGATTCGGAAGGGGTTGCGAAGGCTGAAAAACTTCTTGTGGAAAGAGAAGTGGAATTCGAGTCCACAATCAACTCTTCCATCGTAAGTCTTATGGCTGATACAGCCTACACGCGGGCTTGGAGCAGTTTTTATCGGAGGCAGCTTGAGGATGCGATTAGTTACAGTTCGACTGCATTAAAGCTTTATGTGAGTTTGGAGGATGAGGATAACAGGGTTAAAACTGAAATTCTCTTAACGCATGCGAGGGCGGACTTGGAGTATGCGAGAGGTCTTGAGTTTGTATCGTCTGGCGATGGGGTGAAGGCAATCGGATACTTTGAGAATGCACTTGGATTGTATGAGGAGATAAATTATTCGATAGGGATTTTAAAGTCAGAGTCCATCCTGGATAAAACGATACTCGTGGTTGAAGCTGATGTGATTTACGAGGATGCCCTGAAATACTATGGACTGGAAAAATATGATATCGCTAAAGCCCTGGCTGAAGATGCGTTAAAAGGATTTAGAATCCTGAATGATACGGGGGGTATTGAACGCGCGACTTTCTTGCTTACGGAAGCTAGCCGGGAAAATCGAAAGCAAAAAGAGAAAAGAAATTTGATTGTTTTAAGTCTGTTAGGAGTGGTGATTTTAGGATTTGTTGTGTGGAGTAAAAACAAGTCTCGTTCCAGGAAGAAGCCGGAAGAATCCCAAACTTTGAGGAAGGAGTCTTCACAGTTGAATATTCAGAATAATTTAGCTAAACAAAAATTCAAGTTTCCAAGACCTAAGTTCAAACCCCCGAAAATCAAGGTTCCTAGGGTTTCTATTCCGAAACCTGAAATCATTTTTCCAACTATCTCAAAACCAAACATTCCCTCCGCTAAAAATACTATTAAAAAAATGGTGCCTGAAAAAGTTGAAAGGCCTGCAGGCACTGGGATTCGATCGAGGATAAAAAAGGGTAGGATTTTAGAGGGGAAAACTACTAAACTTGAAAAGGTTGAAAGGCCGGTTAGGAGGGACTTGATTATTGAAAGGCTTGTTCCGAAAGTTGAAAAGCCTAAGAAAAAGGAGAAACTAGGGATTGTTATTCCAAAGTCTAAGAGACCAACTGTGGATACTAATATAGAAGTAAAACCAAAAATTGAAATTGTTAAGGAAAAATTAGTAGCGAAGAAAAGTATACCCGCAGAGAAGGTTCAACCTAAACCAAGGGTTGAGAGTCCAGTATCTCCACCAAAGGTTGAGAGTCCTAAACCACCGCCCAAAGTTTCCGAACCTAAAAAGGAAGTTAAACAGAAAACAATCTCTGATGAATCACCAGTCGACCGAGTAAAGCGGATCAGACATATCCAGGAGAAGACGAGGATTGGATGGCCTTCCATTGCAAGCGAGCCAAACGACCTGTTCCTCCTGGTACTTAGGATGCACGAACTTGGATTAGGTGAGAAAATCCTTGTGGGAGATGCAAGAGACGTCCTTCGAGCCGAGCAGAAAAAGTTTGTGCGATGGGTGAAACAGCTTCACAAGAGAAACTGGCTGACACTCGAACACCATGAGAATACTTTCACGCTCAGACTGTCAGACGAGATGATAGCAAAAGAGAAAAACCGAAAAATCACTGATGAAGATGACTTCTTTTAGAATATAAAATAAAAAATAGGATATATGCTTCGAGAACAAACAAGGTCAAAGGGTGCTCCAAGGTTTTACCCCTCAGAGAAGAAGCCCGGAGACATAGAAAAAGTAAAGGCCACACTCACTGCCCACAAAACCCAGATCGACGCAATATTGAAATCATCGTCGGCATCCGGGACCGAGGGAGCAGTCGAATTTAAGCGAAGTTCAGACGGAAACGAAGTGGACTGGTGCGTGTACGGGTTAGGCAAACAACAGCCAGTGTGGTTTCTGAATCTCAAGTTACCCGACGGTATGACGTGCGATCTTGTGGAGAAGCAGAGAAGGGGCGGGGAGGAAAAGGCAGCCTTAGCGGAAGAGTATCCTATCGTGGGGGGAATTTTCCCACCCATTGTCTACGCCGGGGAACAAGGATACTTGATGGCGAGGTTGGATGGGCTCGGAGGGAGCCACTTAAAAATAAATGAGTTCAAAAACGCGATAACAGAGTCGGAAGAGTTTAAAACACAGTTGTTTTCAGATGCATACGAGATGGTTGACGGTATATTCAAGGACACACCATATTGTGTCGTTGACGTGGGGGTTCCTGAAGGCCACAATATCATGTATGACAGGGACCTTGAAAAATTCAGGCTCTTCGACTACGACTCACTAGTTGTGCGTCCGGAAGAAGGTTACGCTGAAAAACACCTACGCTTCATAAGCGAACAATGCAATGAATACAGGACTGCAAATGACCGTGACATAGAGTTTCTCATATACTATGTGAACAGGTTAACTCGGGAAAACCCGAATATAAAATTGGAAAAAACTATTCCCAGGAAGGAATACGCTCCCGGACACCCAGGTTATCATAATGCTTACGTTTGCGAATATGGAGCACTACCCAAGGGCGATGGAACCATAGTGATTACGGGAGGGTACACACAGTCAATCCACCCTGAAATCGAAAGAGCAATCCAAGAAGAAGACGCATCGACAATACGTGCATTCATAGACTCCAATGTTAACCAGAACAGAATACTGAGGAAAGATGATCTTTAGGGAGACGACTATTTAATCTAGCTTCTCGATCATCTTAGACAACTGGCCTCCGGGAGGGACCATGGGAAGGACGCACTCGTCGGGGTCGACTTCAATGTTTATGACAGTCGAAACCTTGGATTTCAAAGCCTTCGAAAGTGCTGGCGCAATCTCGCCGGGACGCTCAACTCTCACGCCGTTGGCCCCGAATGCTTCTGCGAATTTTACGAAGTCTGGACTGTGACCTAGGAAAGTCTCTGAACGCCTCTTGTTGTAGAAAAGATCCTGCCACTGTTTGACCATCCCTAGATAATGGTTGTTCATAAGAACGACTGTGACGGGAATGTCTTCGAGGACTGAGGTTGCAAGATCCTGTCCGGTCATGAGAAAGCTTCCGTCAGATGCAATATCGATAACCTTGTGGTCAGGCCTTGCGACTTTGGCGCCGAGACTTGCGGGGAATCCGAAACCCATAGTACCCAATCCACCAGAGGATATGAAAGACCTAGGTTTCTTCACATTGATGAAGTGTGCAGCCCACATCTGACATTGCCCGACCTCGGTTGTAATAATAGTGTTCTCGTCAATAATCTCGTTGACTTCCTTCATAACCCTCTGCTGCTTTATCGGAGTGTTATCATAATCCATTAGCGGGGCATACTCTTTTATGTACGATCCGACCTTCTTATCCCAAACACTGTTTGGTTTAGACTTCATCTTAGAGACGACCTTGAGAGTGTTTTGAAGGACAAGCTTGGCGTCCCCCACGATTGGAATGTCCACGTCAACGTTTTTCCCGATCTCAGACGCATCAATATCAGAGTGGATAATCGATGCATCCGGAGCGAAGTATTTAACACTGCCCGTGATTCTGTCGGAAAACCTGCACCCAAGGGCAAACAAGACATCGCATTCGCTGACTACTAGGTTGGCTGCTTTCCTGCCGTGCATCCCCAGCATGCCAAGGCACAGTGGATGCTCCTCAGGAATAACGCCTTTGGCCATAAGAGTAGTAGTAACCGGAATGTTCAATGACTCAGCCAATCTGACAAGCTCTGGGGAAGCGCCGGAAGAGATGACTCCCCCACCAATCAGAAGAACCGGTCGTTCAGCTTCAAGAAGCATTTTCGCCGCTGCCTTAATCTGGTTGGGGTGCCCTCCGCTTTTAACATCCTTGTATCCAGCCATTGAAATTTTCTTGGGATAAGCAAACTTTTTCGTAAGCCTTTCTGTTTGCATGTCCTTTGGAAGGTCTACTAGGACTGGTCCCTGGCGCCTTGTAGTGGAGATGTGGAACGCCTGACTTATGATTTCGGGAATAGAGTTTATGTCAGTTATCTGGAAATTATGTTTCGTAATCGGCATGGTAATGCCGACAATATCAGCCTCCTGGAAGGCGTCGTTTCCAATGAGATGGGTTGGAACATTACCAGTGAAGGCGACAATAGGAACAGAGTCCATGAAAGCGTCAGCAATCCCTGTGACGAGATTCGTAGCACCGGGACCGGAAGTCGCGAAACAAACGCCTGGCTCTCCCTTAGCCCTAGCGTAGCCTTCCGCCGCATGCGCGGCACACTGTTCGTGGCGCATCATGATGTGTCGAAGCTCTTTTGTATCGTAGAATACGTCGTAGACTTCCATTATGGAGCCTCCGGTTATTCCGAAGACGTTTTCAACTTTTTCCTCAATCAGTGATTTAACAATCGCTTCTGAACCTTTCATTTTAATTTAAACTCGACTAAAATACTATTATTATTGAACCAAATCTTTTAAATAGAATGAAAACTTTGCTTCCCACTAAATTCTCGGATGTGGAGGAGACAATCTCAACATTATTGGACGAGCTTGGTTTTTCCATAAAGTCTGTTAAACTCGAGGGTAAGTGTGCCTCCTTTAAGGCAGAGTCACAGCATTCAGGTGACACTTCGGTGACTCTCATCCGTTTTTACTTCAGAAAGAGGAAGGTTGGTGAGGTGGATTTGAAAAAGATTATGGGAGAGGTCAAGAAAGAAAAATATTCTAAAGCTCTTGTAATCTCCCTGTCGGATTTTACTGCGGGATCGCACAAATACGCCTTGAAAAAACCAATTGATCTTGTAGACTCTGGTGAGTTTGAACGAATTGCCTCAAAGCATGAATTAAAAGTGGGGGGGAAAGAATCAGAAGAAGAGTTGTTCGTATACGAATTTTCCTTCCAAGACAATCTCTCAAAGAAGACGGCCGAAAAAATACTCGGAGATAAGGCGAAAAAATCATTAGCTCTTTTTGGAAAGCCAATCGAAAAGATTGTGGGTGTTGTACGGAAACTCACACCGATTGCAAAGGTTTCACTGACTTTGAATGGTATTTCAAAAAGCTATTTTGTAAACTTGAATACAGGAGCACTGTATTTTGTGAGAACTGATTTTTTTTCTAAGAAATTGGTTTTAGATGACGTTGATTTTTTAGGGTTGACTTCAGACTTGAGTGATAATGGAATATTGTTTTTAGGGGAGATTGTGCGTGCAAGAAATATTTCCGCAATAGATGTTGGATTGGGGATCGACCTGACTTTACATGAAAAGACGGGGATTCTTCTAAGGCTTAAGGCGAGAAAACTTGTCGGGGTGGTGGAGAAAAACGAGGCCACTTATCTTTCAAACGTGAACATACCCCCGTTAAATCAGGATAGATACAACCTCGAAGAATACTATATCGTTGAGCGAAACTTAAAATCTGATTCAGAGTCGGATAAAATCAGGTTTGAAATCCAAGACACCCTTAAAAAAATGTCCCTTTTCTTCGGGTCTGAAACCATGCTGGAAAAAGTGGCATACCTTCCGTATTATGAGGGTACTTACGTCAATAGGAAAAACCAGGTTAGATACAGAACACTGAGATCGCTCAGATTAAAATCGGGCAGGGTTGGAGATGACTGAATTATCAAACAGGATTGATGTTGACTCGGCTGAATTTCGATCATTCATCGAATCATATATTTTAAGCATGGATTTTGTGGTTAAATCTGTGCGAGAGATTTCTGACGGAAGCGTTATTGTCCAGGCGGTTACAACGAATCCTATGGGGGGTGAGATACTCTCTATTGTGAGGGCTACTCCGTTTAAAAAAGAAGTCGATATGAGACTTGTAAAAGAGCTTGAGAGGGAGATGGAATCTCATGGAGCTGTTAGGGGAGCTTTCATCACAACTTCGGATTTCACTGGGGAGGCTTTGGATTACGTTCGGGGTAAGCCGATAAGCCTTATTAATCGTTTCAACATTGTCGAGAGCCTTGACGGCAGGGGGGTTAAGCTTTCGGATTCGATGCTGAATTTTATGACTCGAATTGGTTTGACTGAAAAAAGGTTTTTGGGTGATGACCATATTTTCATTCCCGGGAAGAAAAGGGGTGAAGTCTTGGCGTACTTTGAGTCTAAGCGGAGGAAAAAGAGGACATGGTCAAGAGCGAGTCCTGAGAAGATGGAGGAGGTTGAGACTAGGTATGCGCCTGTCGCCATGTTCAAAGTCACCGTTTCAAGAGACGTCTACGTTGAGAGTAAATCCCTTGGAAAAACTGAGCAAGACGACTTTTTGTTTGTAAATCTTAATAATGGAGACCTCTACTACCTTATTAGGAAGAGGAAGGTTGGGGCTACAACTTATTCTGTAGAAAGTTCGCCTGTTTTAAGGGAGATTATTGAGTTGCCTGAAGATGCGAAATCGGAGCTAGTTGGTCTTTTAGAGCATGGTGAGATTCCTTACAAGCATTTGGATGGGAAGGTTGCCACAATATTAGAGTCTAAGGAAGTTATTAAAAAGAGTGAGAGAGGTGGTTTTTTCATTCATTATTCTACTCTTAAAAATATTATGGCTATTGCCGTTTATGCCATAGAGGAGGTTGTGGATCTTATCCCCATGTTCGCGCATAGCATTTTAGGTACTGAGCCGGGTGACATTAACAGATCCCTCCATCAAAGTGAGGATGTGGATGAAGACAAGGAAAGTGTAGCTTCGGCGACCATTAACATGCCGCATCTTTTCGGGGGAATTTACGACTTAAAGAAGTTTCTGGTGATAAAGATGATCTCGGGTTTGAAGTTTAAAGTCGATAAGATCAAGTATCATTCGTCAGCAATCGCTTCACTTCTTGAAAGTATTTTTTCGGCTGTCTCGGTAAGTTCTCGGGGAGTCTTGTTTCTACCTTACTTTGTGGGGACTTTCAGGAGCACTGATGTTAGGGGCATAAGACGCAGAGAAGCTTTGATCGCGCCAAAGTTCATCATTGATGAAGTAAAGGAGCGAAAGGAGAGGAGAATGCCGCAAGAGCGGGGTCCCGAGGGATTAAAGTTTGATCATTTACCATATAAGATAATCAGGTAGTTTACCTTAGAACTTCTTTGGAGACAGTGTGGTCGAACTTGACGATATCATTTATAGTATAAAGAGTGAAAGGGTATCCGTCCAGTTGGGTTAGAAAGTCTTCAATACCCTCCTTTTGAGGATGGTTTGCCACTACCGCCTTGATAATTATTTTACCGTCGAAAGTCCTGAAAACTTTTTTAGCCTCGTCTAGTTCGGCAATCTTTTTTGCCACTTCCTTAGACTCTCGAGGAGGGGTATCAACAACAATCATGTTTATCTGGCCTCCCACCTCGTGAGGATGGAGCATTGCAGCGAATTTTTTTATAACACCGTTTTTTTTCAGTCGCTCGACGCGAGTGAATACTGTTGTGTGGGGGACGTTAAGCTTTCTCCCGAGCTCTCGGAAGCTCATTCTACCGTCTTTTTGAAGATTGGCTAGGATTGTCAGGTCGAGCTCGTCAAATTTCATTCTATTTTTATAGGTTATTAATTACCTGATGTGGTTAAAAACCTCCATGTTTAT
>JBDRAY010000071.1:0-13394 GCA_043823295.1 Methanobacteriota archaeon
ATTGGGGATTTCAAGATAAAAAAACTGTTTAAAGGTGATCATATGCGACTTTCCCAATCACTTGAGTCTTGATTGACCCATTAACCCGATGGTAAAGAGTTAGAACCTGGAATCCATTATCCTGCAAGGCCAATACCATAATCCCATTATGGGAAAGCTGCTCGCTTATGTGTCTGGGAACCTCACGTACGGCACTATTTACGATAATCGTATCGTATGGAGCTTTTTCCATCCAACCTCGCAATGGGTCCCCGTGGATTAATACAACGTTATCCAATCCAAGTTTATTTACCTCTTCTCTTGCACTCTCAATCAGAATCGAGTTCTCCTCAATAGAAATGACTTCTCTTGCTAGGTGGGAGAGTAAAGCTGTTTGGTAGCCGCATCCCGTCCCAACTTCGAGTACTCTTCCCACATCATAGTCTGAAACTGTTTCCAAGATTAAGGCTATCTGGTATGGTGGCGGACTAGTTCGGTTGAAACCTATTGGTAGGGGAATGTTATTGTAGGAGCGGTCGGCGATATTTTTCGGGAGGAAGTCTTGTCTGGGGACCGTCAGCATCGCATCCAAAACCTGTGAATTATTTATCCCTTTCGTTGAGAGGTCGTCTACCATTCTTTTTCGAAGGATTTTATATCTGAATTCCTCAGTTTCACCCAAAACTTTCCCAATAATAATTTCATCAGTGGAATTGAAATTAGTCAACACAAAGTAGGAGGAAGCTGCCAGAAAGACCATCACCACAAAAACAGCAACCCTAAACTCATTCATATTAAACATTAAACTTGGTTTTTTAAATCTATAATTCTCATTGCTATTCATGGTTTCATGGTTGGATGGGCTGCTTGGATTTGGAAATGGAGTCCTGGTGCTTTTAGCCCAGATTTCATTTATACTGGTCGCTACTATCGTAATTGCTAGGATTGCGAGTAGAATTTTCACAAAAACTTTTAAGGGCATCTCTAAAAGCCGTATGATTGATGAAACCCAGTTCATGGTTTTACGGAGACTGGTTGTTTTCATAATCTATTTACTCGGATTGGCTGTTGCGGGTAGTATGGTCCCAGGCTTCTCGACACTTGGAGTTTCTCTTCTTGCTTCGGCGGGAGTAATCGCGATTATAGTCGGTTTCGCAGCCCAACAGACTTTTTCAAACGTTATTGCAGGCGTCTTCATAGCCCTTTTCGAGCCATTTAAAGTAGGGGATAAGGTTTCTATTAAAGACGAGTATGGAACAGTAGAGGATATTACACTCAGGCACACTGTAATCCGTACTTGGCAGGAAAAACGCGTTATAATACCCAACTCGAAAATAGGGGAAGAATACATAATAAACTACTCTCACCGCGACCCCAGAATACTCGGTACGCTGGAAATCGGCATAAGCTACGACTCCGACATCGACAAGTCACGTGCGATAATGTTGGAGGAGGCTGAAAAGCACCCTAAGATTCTTAAAGACGTTCGAATACGAACTGAATTCCTACCATTTAACGAAGTGCTCAAAGTAAGCTTGATAGAGCTTACAGACTTCGCCCAGACCATGCGCTTGTATTACTGGGCTCCCGACCAGACTACTGCAATCAAGATAAAATTCGATTTAACTGAGGCCATTAAAAAGCGGTTCGACAAGGAAGGCATTGAAATACCCTTCCCCTATAGGACTCTCGTCTACAAAAAGGATTTAAATACTAAATGACTTAGATAATACGGTGATGTGAATGAACCTTTACAGATTATTGTATGTGAACAAACTCAACCCCAAACTAGTAAATAGGGAACGCTTGATTGAAAGACTTATTAATGCGAAAGAATTCAATATAGCTGAATTAAACAAGATAAGAAGTTTCAGGGGAATGGACGCGCTAGAGGACTCGAAAGTCTTGGATGTTCGAACCCTAACCCGTAAAGCGTTTTCAGCCAAGGATTTGGAGACTAAACTCCGAAGCCTTATGCGGATTAAGGGTGTTGGAATAATCTTGGCCACTGAAATACTGGCATTCCAAAATCCGTATAAATACGCTGCCATAAGCCACAGAGTTTGGAACACCCTCGTAGCCGACTTTGGATTTGAAGGTGAGGAAAAAGACCTTAAAAAAGACTTCGGTCAAAAGGAATATGAATTGTATATAAGTCGCATATCACATCTTGCGGACGAGTACGGTATGAAACCAGCAGACGCGGAATTCGTACTAAATTATATATACAAAAAGTAGCATGCAATTTAACTATTTTTTAACCATAACAGTAGTCCTCTCGATAATGGATATCCTCTACACATTCCACAATGTAGGAATCCTTCGAAATCACACTAAAAACTGGTCTGACGCGGAATACAATCCCCTTGTTCGAACATCATGGCACATCTTCGGATTCGGAAATGGAACTATTATTGCGGCCGCGATAACTCTGCTAGCAGTAATCGGGGCCTGTTTTTTCGTTGGTGATAGGGAATTCCTCCAGGGAGTTTTAATCGGGGCTTTTTTTATGGTTCACCACTACCACTTCATAACCTACTCATATATTTCCAAGAAGTATTTAGGCAAGGATTCGAAGTTAATTGACAGAATAATATCTAACATATGAAAAACATTGAATTGCCGAGAAAGGTTTTGGTTGGGCAAGGTGCCATAAGAAAAGTCAGTGAAATAGTATTCTGGATGCCTTTAAAGGGAATCTCGTATGTTGTTTGCGACGAAAATACACGTAAGATCGCGGGGGAAGATGTTGCAAACCAACTTAATTCAGACATCATCGAATCCTCAGATCCCGATGAGATAATATCAAAGGGCGGTAGCGCAAATTTCTTACTGGCGGTGGGCGGAGGCTCAATCATAGACGCGGTTAAAATCGCCTCAAAGAAACTTCAAGTCCCATTCATAAGCATTCCAACATCTGCCTCCCACGACGGCATAGTCTCGCCTCAAGCATCAATCAAAAAAGGCAAACCTGTTTCCATGAAAACCCAATCGCCAATAGCAGTAATCGCTGACACAACAATCATCGCTAAAGCACCTCAAAGACTTCTTTCATCAGGGTGCGCCGACGCCATCTCAAACTATACTGCAGTTTTAGACTGGAAGCTTGCAAAAGAGGAGAAAGGCGAATACTATGGAGACTACGCCGCCGCACTCTCCGAGCTTTCAGCGAACATCATCATGGACAACGCCGACAAGGCGTTAAACGACATTAGCATGGTGGTCGAAGCCTTAATCTCTTCGGGGGTTGCAATCGGGATTGCAGGCTCATCCAGACCGTGTTCCGGCTCGGAACACGCCTTCAGCCACGCGCTAGATCTTATCTGCGAGCAACCAGCCCTTCACGGAGAACAATGCGGTGTCGGAACCATAATCATGGCTTACCTGCACGACGCAGACTGGATGAAAGTGAAAGACTCCCTGAAGAAAGTGAATGCTCCAGTAGATGCTGCGGGATTAAATATTCCCGAGGAGGACGTAATTCAAGCTTTGACGACAGCCCACTCGATGCGAGATAGATACACAATCCTACGGAAAGGATTAAGCGAGGAAAGAGCGCGAGAAGTCGCGGAAAAAACGGGCGTAATCTAAAATGGAAAACGTAATCCAGAGTTGGGTTGAGGAAAGGGGGAAACTCCATTTCACCTTGATTGATCCTGAGAAACAGAAACCCGAGGAAGCCTTAGAGAGCGCCGTGTTTGCCGAAAAATACGGTTCCGACGCGATCATGGTGGGAGGGTCCACTGTGGATGGTGTAGCTGTGGATGAAACCTGCAGGATCTTGAAAGAGGGTGTTTCAATCCCAATCATACTTTTTCCGTCTTCAGCCAAGGGAGTTTCAAAACACGCAGACTACCTATTCTTCATGAGCCTTCTAAACTCAAGGGACCCTCAATTCATCATTGGAGAGCAAGTTAAGGCCGCTCCACACATTCCTCAGATTGGTTTGAAGACTATTCCAATGGGCTACATCGTAATCAGTACAAGCTCTTCTCCCACGGCTGTGGAAGTGGTTGGCAAGGTCGATCGGATTTCCGAGTCAGACAGTCAGAAAGCCGTATCATATGCTTTGACTGCCCAGTATCTCGGCATGCACTGTGTTTACCTGGAAGCGGGTTCCGGGGCTGAAAAACCGGTTTCTGACGCAATGATTAACTCAGTTAAGAAATCCATTAGTGTGCCGTTGATTGTAGGTGGGGGTATTTGCAATCCACAAACTGCAAAACAAAAAGTTGATGCAGGAGCAGACGTGATAGTTACGGGAAATATCGCAGAGGAAGACAGGAGTGTTTTATCCTCAATCATCAAGACTGTAAAGTAAAGTGACTGTAGCAATAATCGATTACGGAGCAGGCAATATTCGAAGCATTGAAAACGCTTTTAAGACAATTAATGTTGAGACAGTGCTAGCATCCTCGGAGAAACAGTTGACTGATTCAAGCCACATCGTCTTGCCTGGAGTTGGGGCTTTCGGAGATGCCATGGAAAACCTGAATGGTTTCATCAACCCTATTAAAGACAATATATCTTCTGGCAAGCCTTTTTTGGGGGTGTGCCTCGGCATCCAACTCATACTTGAGAAAAGCGAGGAGTCACCCGGAGCACAAGGTCTCGGACTCTTCAAAGGCACGTGCAAGAGATTCCCAAACGATGAGAAAGTCCCACACATGGGTTGGAACACCGTGAAAAAAGTTGCGGATACACTGCTTTTAAAAGGGATCAATGATGAAAGTTTTTTCTACTTCGTCCACTCATACTACTCTCAACCAACAGAAAATAAGATTGTTGCGGGTGAGACGACTTACGGCCGAAAAACTTTTCCATCAATAATTTCCTCTGGAAAAATCCACGCAACACAATTCCACCCTGAAAAGAGCGGAGAACAGGGTCTTAAAATACTGAAAAATTTCATAGAGAATTTTTAAATCAAAACGTCAAGTACTTTTAGAGGTGAAAAATTAGAATGGCCGCGAAAAAGAAGAAAACAAATCTGAAAAAGAAAAATGTGAAATCTACTTTGAGGAAAGCAACAAAATCATCGGAGAGGATTGCCGAAGCTTCCAAAAAAGTTTCCATGACTAAGAAAAAGATTGTATCGAAGGCGAAAAAACAGGTAGCTAAGACCAAAAAGACTGTTTCAAAGGACTCGGCGATATACGAGAAGAAAATAAGGTCGGAGATGGCTTCCGCCAGGAAGAAAATAGAACAACACTACAAACAGATTGTGGCGGAATCCGGGAAAGACTGGTCTAAGGAATCGGAAAAATACAAGAAGAAAATCAAGACCGAATTAGACAAGGCAGAGAAGAATGTCAGAAAAATCGTAAAAGAAAAGCCAGAGCACGCTGCAGTAGCAGCCTCAGTCGCAGGCATAATGGTAGGAGCCTTACTAGCATCCCTGCTTAAAAGGAAAAAATGACGAAAAAAACGAAAGAGGAGAAGTCAAATCTCAACAGAGTGTTGGACGCTGTAGATACCAGCGCGTCCATCGTCTCAAACTACTTGGACAAGAGATACAAGTTCGAGAAAAGTGTGGAAGACATAAAAGAGAAGGCCGAATCCAAAGCAGAGGAACTGAAGGAGGAGGCAATACACTCAGCCTACGAAGTCAAGAAGGGATTCACAAGAGCCTTGATAGAGCTATTACTCCTTTCAAGCGGGATAATCGCCTTGATACTCGGAGTTCTGGGATACGCCAGAAAATTCGCAAGCACGGAAACAATCTTGATTGGATACGGCCTAATAGTAACAATAATAGTGCTACTTCAAATGAAGCTTGAATAATAAGTTTAAAGACTCCAAACAGCACTCAAATGCAAACCATTATCCAACACTAAGTGTACCATCCAGAAAAACAAGACTCCCAGCTTCAACCAAAACTTAAGGTTCTGGTGAGACAATAAACGAAACCTTAAAAACCGGCTGTAACCCAAATTATAAAAAGTATGCAAAAACTGGTAAGTCTCATAGAATATATAGGCGACTAAAGCAGCAAAAAACAAGCCCCAAGAATGGGCAAACTCCCAGTAAACCCTGAAAACATGAGTTAAAAGATCAGGGATAACACAACCTAAAAGACCCCCCAAAGTAAAACTTTTAAACCTTGGGTGAGCGCCGAAAACCTCAGCGTAAACAACACTTAAACCCAAAACAACCCAAGCTAGAGAAGTATGGTATGCAAACCCATCCAAAAAATACGAAACCGAAATCATAAAATAAACCACTCCCGCAACAATCACGGAAAACAAAAAATAAAAATCAAATCATATAAAAACAAGAAACCACTAGAAATAACAACCAAAAAGCCGAAGTAGCTCAGTCAGCACGGCTCGCTCCGTGCACACGCGAGTGCCATCTTCGCAAGATTTAACTCAACCTTGCTCAATGACACTTAATAAAAAAAAATCCCATATTAATACAGTTGCGTGCAGTCGAAGACTGCACCCGACCTTAGACGTCGGCTAACTCCGACCGCCGAAGTAGCTCAGTAGGCTAGAGCGCCAGACTCATAAGCAGAAACTTTAAAACAAAGTTTCATCAAAAAGGGCCATCCCGCCCTACGGCTCGATGACCCGGTGCACCTGCCAAACACGGCTAGGAGCTTTCAAGAATAACTCGCTGAGTTATCTGGAAGTCGCGTGTTCAAGTCACGCCTTCGGCACAACCCTTTTCTTTTTAAAAAAAGAAAAGCGTTGACGGAAAAGAAAAACTTATTTTGCGTTAGATCGTTAGACCGAATTTGGAGTTTCTCGTCGGGAAACGCGAGCGACTTATGTCGCTGCACGCCAGAAGCTTCGAGCTTCCGAGCGCTCCTATCAAGTCAAGCCTTCGGCACAACCCTTTTTTCCAATGTTTTTGTAGGTTCCTGGTTTTCGATTCTCGACGTTCTCTGACTTGATATAATTTCGTCTCCTGCACATAGTATATTGTATGGCGAAGATTACCGTGAAGTCGAATGTCGCGCATGATGTTAACGCACCTCTTAGCCCGCTCGCAAGTAGATTATTGGACGTTATCATGAGGGGTTGCGAGGTTAGCGCGCAAACCGGTGTCTTGGCAATTCCCAGAAACGAGCAAATAAGCACCGCACTCGGGATACCCGGCACAGTAAAGCAGTTGGGATTAACATTCATGAAGCCTAAAGACGAGTGCCGGATTCTTTTGTGCAATACTTTGGATGAGACTTCAGGTGATGCGATGATGGATGCCCGACAGATGTGGCGCAAACTTGAGAAAGCCTCAACACCCGAGGAGATGAATACCCGGGCAAAAATTCACCTCAGGTTATCCTGGGGGGAATTCGGAACCAGCATGGAGGAAGTTCGCACCCGAAGAATACAAAGAGCCGTGAATGCGGCATTAGGTGAACAGAACGCTTGCCCCCTATCTTTTGCTACTCGTTTGTACCGGCTCGGCATCTTCGAGCGGCAAGACAAGGTTTTGTCTTCCACCATTCCAACTCCCCTAACTCTCCCGCAAATCGGGTCGAAGCTGACGGAGAATGAAAAAAACCATACTTTGAGTGATGGAGTAGCTCTGGTTTCGAGGGGCCGGTCATTGAGCGAATTATCGTCTCAAGACCTTGAGAAGTCCTCTTCCTCCACCATGAAGCTTTTGGAGTCTATGCTGCCAGAGTTTAATGGCTCAAACATTGCCAAGCTGGTTAGCTGGCTTTTGACGGGAGTTGAGACGAGCACGCATATGACTGACTGGGGGGAGAAATCCAACAGGAGGATAGTCGCTAATGAATTGTTGGACGCTGCAGACGGCGATGGGGGAGAGGTGAATACAGTAAAACTTGTTGATGACTACCAGGGTCTGATGAACTACTACTTGCACAAGGGTGCGCGTTCACCCCGGCAGGCGCTGGTAAACCTGATGGACGAATTCAGCATGCTGTCCGACGATCAGAGGCTTAAGCTTCAGCTACGCCAGAATAGGCCACTACAACTCAAGAGGATTCTACAGCATTACGACCCTCAAGCGAGCACTCCATTATACGGACAAACCATTTTCTTGTCTACAAGCCAGACTACTGCCATACTCAAGGAGTGTGAGGAAAAGATCGCTAGGGCGATAGATGGGGGGGAGACTCCACAAGAGCTTTCCCTTGCATTCGGCATCAGCGCCGGATTTTCAGAGTCGCTAATCGAACGATTCACCGGGAGGAGGGGGCGAAGGGGTGATAGTAGCTCAGTGAGTCTGTTCAACATCACCAATTCCTGGACGAGAGGCGAACCACTCGGGCAAAACATTGAAGCCCTTACTCTGGGAGACTTGGGGGAAACCTTAGGCTGGGAGACTCGGATGATGAGGGGGATACTTCCTGGAAAAAGAAATCCTTCGGGAAAGGCTTCGCTTGGAAGAATGCTTGCGCCCTTAAACGATGACGCTTCGGACTTGAGCGCCGCATGCATTTCAGGACACTACAATATTATTGGCGGTTTAAGCGAGGCTGTCGTCCGCGACGCCCGCCGGGTTATAGACGAGGCTCCGAATCCAACTGACGAAGGCAGGTCCATATCGATTAGACTGCAGAGTGGGCGGATTCAAAAACGTTTTGTAAGCGACAGGCAATTGGAGACTATCGCGGGAATCGCCGAACACGCAGGGGCGGAAGCCAGGTACTGGACGCGGGATTGAGATTTCAATCGAAAAAAAGGGAAAAAGAAGGAAGAAATGACTTCTAAAACCGGATTCCTTTCAGGAAAAAAGGGTGACTCCTTAGTTTTACTCCGCAGTTTCGTTTTCGATAGTGAATATTTTTCCAAAAGAATACTAGAGAATGATTTGCGTAAAACGAGTTTAATTGGTGTGTTATTGGTTTTTGGATTATTATTGATACCTGAAACAATAATTGAGAATTATTACTTCATTAATTCACCTGATTACGAGGGTACAATAACCTCGCTTGTAATCGGGAATGTGTTACTCCTCCTTTTCTATGTTTGCTTTATAATACTATTTACGGTTATCATTGCTTCTCTCATTGATTCGTTATACTATAATTTTCTTTTAGGATTTTTTGGAGGTGTGGGATCATTCAAGAAATTATTACCGATAAATATTTTCTTTTTAACTATCGGTCGAGCAATAAGTATTATCTTAGGTTGGGTACCTGTTGAAGAGTTTTGGACGACTTTGCTATTAATGCCCTTGGGATTATTTCTATTTTATAAAAAATTAAAAGCAGTTTCAATGGTTTATTCAGTAAGTATCGGGAAAGCCTTTACAGCATACATATTCCCGAGTGTAGTATTGATGTTCCTCATTGCAGGAGGACTCTTACTTTACGGAATATTATGATTCCTCAAAAAACCGAACAAAGTGTTCAAGTTACGCGACAAAAATCTTCTATAGATGTTGTTAATCTTTAAAAAATTTTTTGTTAATCCATTTTGCCGTTGGATCAATATCCTTATACTGTTCAGAAATATTCCTTTGATTTTGTAAAAAGTTTAACCATCCGATAAAAAAGAGTATTACTCCTGTCCAGGCTATTTGAGTGTGAGTTAACGGACCAGTAAAATTAAAATTCGCCTCAACCTCACTTATTATGCCAACTAAAAACAAGATCGAGCCTACTATTACCAGGATAATTCCGTAAGTCCAATGCATTTTTAATTGATAGGTACATGCATATAAAACTTGAGTATGCATTTCCGAACAATTTGTTCAAGTCTCGCATTCGGTAAACTTTAAAATTTTAATCGTTTAGGATACCTTAAATTGGCGTATTTGGCGGAGATCGTTTTGATTTGGTTGTTCAACCGGTTGGCAAGTATTTATTTGTTTAGTTTTTCCGCCCTTAGTTTTTTTCTTATTTGGAGCATTGTATTATTGCCTTTTAATGCAGAACATTTCTGGCAGAGTAGTTGGAGGTTTTCGATGTTGTCTTTGCCTCCATGTGATATGGGTTTTCTGCGGTCTATTATGAGGTCTCGGCGGTAGCATCTTTTCCCGCATAAACGGCATTTCTTGCCCCTTCGGCAGATGTGTTCCTTGATGAGGTTTATTATCTCGCCCTTGGGTGTGGAAGAATCTGCCTTAAGTGTCTGGATTAGTCTTTCGTCTAGGGGTTCCATAAGCTTGAATTCATTAACTGGTTTACCTTCGTAAGAGTCATTCATTTTTATTTTACTGGTATTAGATTTCATAAGTCCTTAGCCGGTTGCTTTGCCCAAGCAAATCATGTTATTAGTAACGCCGCCTGTTTTCCCGTCTTCGAGGGGTTTTACTTGATTGATGTTTTCTTGGCGAGTCCCTTTTTGGCCGCCCTTGATACATTACCCTCGGAGGGCGTTTTGCCTCTCTTCCAGTGGCTGTTTGAGCAGTATGGGAGTGGAACGGGTGGTCTACTACAACCTTGATTGACTTCTTTATTAACCGTTCAATATCTCTTATGGATTCGCGTTCCATTGCCTCACACAAGGATATCGCAGTACCTGAAGCACCCATCCGTCCAGTGCGCCCGATTCTGTGGATGTAGCTTCCCGGCTCATCAGGAATATTGAAGTTGATTACGTGAGTTATATTATCGACGTCAATGCCCCTTGCCGCGATATCTGTGGCGACAAGAACTGGAGTGCCTCCGCTGCGGAAACTACTAAGCGCTCTCGTCCTTGTAGTCTGCTTCTTGTCACCGTGGATTGCCTGAGCTGGGATCTTAGCGGCAGTAAGATTCAATGCGACTCTGTCGGCCTCGTGTTTGGTGCGTGTGAAAATGAGAGTCCTTTTTGCACCGTATTCGTTTAGTATTTCTTTTAAAAGCTGGATTTTTTTGTTGCGGTCAACGAACATCACAGTCTGGTCTATTAAGTCTACAGTCGGCGACTCCGGAGTCACAGAAACAGTATAGGGGTTAGAAAGTATTGTGCCTGCTAATGAAACGATTTCTTTCGGCATTGTCGCCGAGAAAAATAGTGATTGACGTTTGTGTGGAAGTGATGCAATAATCTTTCTGATATCGCGTATGAATCCCATGTCAAGCATCCTGTCAGCCTCGTCCAAGACGAATATTTCAACCTTGTCAAGCCTTATATGTCCCTGGTTCATCAGATCCAAAAGCCTGCCAGGTGTGGCGATTAACACTTCCACGCCCTGGGCCATTTTTTTTACCTGCCGACCCTGCCCGACACCGCCGAATACGATTGCCTGACGCTGATGCATGTAACGACCGTAAGTGTAAAAACTTTCCCCTATCTGAGCGGCCAACTCCCTTGTCGGAGTCAAAACCAGAACCCTAGCGTTCCTGGCGTTAGGATGCTGCCTTGCTGCATCCAACCGCTGCATAATCGGCAGCGCGAACGCCGCCGTCTTTCCAGTACCAGTCTGGGCGCAGCCAATGATATCACGACCAAGGAGTATATTAGGGATTGTCTGCACCTGAATAGGAGTCGGCTCCACATACCCCTCATCCTTAAGCGCCCTCCTCAAGGGCTCAATAAGGTTCAAATCCTCAAACGAAATCGTATCCACTCTCATAGGTTAGACTTTCACCGAATATATACTAATTTCAAATCAATCCAACGGTGAGCAGCCCCACCTTGACTTCCGCTGCCTCAAGAGGGCTAAATTCGAAATCAGGCATTACTAGTGGATTAACAACAAAAACGAGAATAAGCACCGGCGCGGCAACCGCGACCTGATAGAAACAGGAATCCCTTTCACTTTAGACACTTAACTCTTGACAAGAATTACCTTAAAATCTCTGCTACATTTTGGTTTAAGTGTGGCGCCAGAACTTCTTTGTTGACTCCGCCGGTTCGGGCGACAAAAGTGTTGTGATTCTCATCAACTCTTCCCAGAAAATCTGTTACATCATCTTCTGTCAACGGTTGCGTACGTCGCGTGGAAACATAAATGTTACGGCCCACATGGATTACTTTAGCATCTGATTCATTCTCGGCTGTGAGGCCTTCAAGATACTCAGGATTGTCAGTTCTAACCGTGAAGGAATATGATCCATCAGGAAGTCTCTGGAATACTCCCACAAAATCCTTTTCCCCATGCTCCTCTAAAACACTTGCCAGAGTACCTGCAGATTGCGGGCCATAAAATTCATCTAAAACAGCGACAATACACTCTGAATCACCAGATGCTTTAATCAAAGCCTCTGAAAGCTCTTCATACTTAATTGGCGACGGTATGGGATACAATCCAGTCCCCTTCACGTCGTTCACATCAAGCATCCCAGCATACATCAAGTGGGGAATCTCCCTGAAGTCGCCAGAAGTATACACTTCAGGAACCTTACCGCCAGGCCACACCTCAGGGTGTTCGATGAGACGGTCAATAGACCCTGCTAAAAGAGTTAATGCAAATGTGAGTTGATTAAACTCAGTTACATTAGCCCCATAATGAGCGGCGATGGCATCGATTACAGGTCCCTTAGCTAGACCGTCAGTGGTTTGAGTGAGGTCAGCTGTAAGCCTTCTCTCATGAAATCCTGGACTTCCAGAGTAGTAATTGAGCTCATCCACTATTCCAGTCGCAGTCATGGGATTACCCCCTATTTCCGCAACATCAAGTATCGCAGTATCATGACTTGAATGAGCTACGAAGTCCTTGTGATGGTCGATCAAAATTAATTTCGCCCCCGCTTCTGAGAATCGTTTCGAAAGCAGGCCTGGATCGTCTTCAGGCATGTCGGCTTGGTCTGGTGCGAGATCAACTAGGATGTAAGTTTTACCAGCTTGAATGTCAAGCTCATCCAGGTTAGGGCGGTTCATGTGTCTTCTATCCACTTTCGCCGAGACTTTCCTCTGTTCGAGTAGATGTTCCATGCCTACGCCTGCGAAGAGCCCGTCAGTATCATCGTGTGCTAGTATGACAAAGTCGTCGTTTTCATCAATTATCCGAAGCATCTCGAGGAAGGTCCCCTTGATCTTTAATTGACGGTGTGTTTCAGGGCTAGTATATTGGCCTCCCCCCTCATTTGTCTTATTTTGTTTGACTGCCATAACATTTCTTACCAGGGCCTATTACTCACCCGCTCTCGATATTTATTGATTGGTTCGCAGCCGACGTCTTGCACCGCATGAATCATACTCAAGGGTATTGTCTTTTCTGTCTCGTTTTTTCCAGGCCCCATCAAAGTAAAGCTTATTTTTACGTTCCCACCTTTTTGAGCGGCGGAATCAATTCCCGATATGCCGGTCACGTAGCCTTCACTCCCAGAGAGTGCGAGCCTTCCCGACTCATCTTCTTCCCGATAAGTCACTAAAATTAGGTGACCGTTTTCTAAACACTTTCGAAATAATTTTACATTACCCCTCAATTCAAGGTCTTCGCCAGGGAAATCCTGTTCACGCGAAGTTGCAGTCCGATCCCTTGAAATTAAAGCCATAAACATTACAACTTGGAAGTCATACAATAATAGTGGTTTAACCTAATCTTTAAGTTCGCTAGTCTTC
>JBDRAY010000072.1:0-5874 GCA_043823295.1 Methanobacteriota archaeon
AACACCTGGAAACAAGTAATACTTTAATGGAAGCTGGGAGAAAATCAGGTTATTCTGGTATAGCTGGTAATTTATATCGTAAAAACATAAAAAAACATATTGCTGAAATTATACATTCTGATCCTGAAGCAATTAAGGCTAGATTTAATGATATAATGGACAGAGCAAGGGAAAAAGAGGATTTTACTGCCGAATTGAGGGGTTTAGAGGCTCTTGCTAGGATCAACGCTATGTTTACTGACAAATCAGAGGTCAAATCCACCCCTGTCAATGAAATAATCATAACCCATATAACAACAAAGCCTTCCGATAATACATCTCCAACAAACAGATTACCAAAAGAAGCAGAAAAACACGAATAATTGCTACTCCCCTTAAGTGTGTTTGTGAACTTAACATAATATGTATTATAATGACGTAGAATTGAGCGTAAATGATCGTGGATTGTGGGGATAGAGTGAATAATGACCCCACCCCCACCGCTTTGGATTGTATAGATATAGATAAGTCCCACACCAAATTTTAATAGTTTTTAAAAATGGTTGCCAACACACCCCCACAATGCCCTTAATTTCAACAGAAATGCCCATTTAAGACCCTATGTCCACTAAAACCATAGCCTTACCCGAACCCTTCAAACTCCAAGCCGAAATAGAGAACGACCCGCATAGGTTCAGGGTAGTCGACTGCGGGAGACGTTGGGGAAAGACCCATATGGCTATGAGGGAAGCCTTTTTAATGCTTGCGGCGGCTTTCGAGAGGACAAGGAAACCCGCCCGTGTTTGGGTAGTTTCACCCACTTTCCCTCTGGTTCGTGAGGACTGGCTGTTAGCGGAGCAGATGCTTAAAGACGCCATCACCGAAAAACGCATTAGCGAGTTTACTTTAAAATGCGAACCTTTCGGGATGATAGAGTTTAAGTCAGCCGAGCGTGAGGATGAGGGTTTACGTGGTGCGGGATTAGACGGGTGTGTAGTTGACGAGGCGGCACGAGTCTCCCAAAAATCGTGGGAGCAGGGCTTACGACCGGCCTTAGCCGATAAGTTAGGGCGTGCCTTGTTCATCTCCACCCCAAAAGGCCGCAACTGGTTCTACAATCTTTACTTACAGGGTCAGGAAGAAAACACCCAGATAAAGTCTTGGAAGCACCCGACCAATACCAACCCATTCTTTCCTCAAAGTGAATGGCAGACGATACTCGACTCCACACCTGAGATAATCTTAAAACAGGAATATCTTGCTGACTTTCTGGAAGATTCTGCTTCGGTATTCAAGAACATAAACGAGTGCTTGAAGGGCGAGTTAGAGGAACCCAAGAAAGACGAATACTACACAATAGGCGTTGATTTAGCAAGGACAGAGGACTTCACCTGTATTTCAGTCATTAGGAACAAGACTTGTCAGTTGGTTGAGTTCATACGCTTTAATAATTTGGACTGGTCATACCAGAAAGAGATGATTAAGTCCACCGCCTTAAAATGGAACAAGGCCTTAGTCTGGATAGACTCGACCGGAGTCGGAGACCCTATCGAGGAGGATTTACGCAAGTCGGAGGTGTTTACTAAAGACTACAAGTTCACCAACGCCTCCAAAGAGGCGATGGTTGAACAGATGATGATAGCCATAGAACAGAGGTTGATTTCAATACCCAACGCAGAAAAGACCAATATCTTAATTGATGAGTTAAAAGCCTTCACTTATTCCGTCCTCCCCTCTGGGCGCATCAGATATGAGGCCCCGTCGAATTACCACGATGATTGCGTAGTCTCTTTGGGGTTGGCTGTCTGGGGGATTAAACATCTTTTATACGGGATGCGCCAGTTGATAAGAAACGACATACCGAAATTTTCAGCGGCGTGGATTGAAAGGCGTGCTTTGGAGAAAGAGATAGACGAGAATTTGAAACTTCCGAGGAGATTCAGGAAACAGATAAACGATTCGTTATCATTCAGTTGAAAGGAAAATAAATGGCTAAATTTAAAGAGGGAAAAACATCTCTTGAAAAAATAATGCAGATGAATTTGCGGAAACAGATAGAAGAAGAAAGAAAAAAGGAGAAACCGATGGCCAAAGAAGAAAAGAAAGAACCGAAGGTAGAAAAGAAAGAAGAAAAGGATACCAACGTCATTTCCAACGATGGCAACCCCGTATGACAAGACTTGAACTACTGGCAAAACAACTGGATGCGGAAGCCTCCGAATCCGAGAAGATGGCTACGCAGAACATATTCAGTTCGTCTATGGATTTTTGGTTACTTTGTCTGGAGGCGAAGAAGATTTTACTCGACTATGAGATTCCGCCCGTAAACAGGCAACAGGAGAAAGAGGCAGAAAAGTTATGATTAAAATTACAGCCGACGAGATAGCCAGATGGCGGAATGAAATAGATAACGCCGAGGAGTTCCGCGACAAGGAACTCGGTGAATTAAAATACCAGACGCTTACCGGCGCGGGCGAGAACATAGATTATTTCGAGGCGGGTATTTCGGGGCGCTTATTAAACGATTATAATATTAACCTTCCCTTACAGACGATAAACATAATATTTCCCATCGTCAAGAACATAATCCCCACCCTCTACTGGAAAAACCCGCACCTGACATCAATACCGAAACGTCAGGAGGACGAGGACTCCGCTCCCTATTCCGCCGCAATATTAAACCATTACTACGAGGAATTGGATATTAAGAGCGTCAATAGGCAGGTTATTTTTGATGCTTATGTTATCGGTATGGGTGTCTGTAAGATCGGTTACGCCACGCAGTTCGGTTCCGATATGCCCGATGAGGGTCTGGAAAAACGCAGGGAAAAAGAAAAGAAGCAGGGGTTGTTAGAAAAACTCGGATTAAAGAAACCCAAGCCCGAAGAACCAAAAGAGAACGTTGACTTAAACGAATATATCAAAGCCGAGAACCCCTATGTCTGCTGGGTCAACCCGTTCGAGTTCGGCATAGACCCGTGCGCAAGAAATATCCACGAAGCCCGTTATGTCTACCAGAGAATCACCAAACTATTAAAACAGGTCAAGTCCAACCCCAACTATTCCAATACGGATAAACTTGTAGGTTCCCCGGTCTCCGAGTCGTTATCTAAAGACATCCCCGAAACACAAATAGAGAATTTCGAGACGATAGATTTATACGAGATACATTACAAGACCGACGAAGGAATAAATATTTTAGTCCTCGCCAAAGACCAAGATACTTATAAGCCCCTATACCACGACAAGTCTATTTACGAGATGGATGGTTTCCAGTTTGAAGTCCTCGCATTCAACAAGCACAACCACAAGTTATACGCAAAGTCAGACATAAACATCGTAAAGGGCTTACAGGACAGGATAGCGACCACCTTCGATTCTATTTTAGACCAAGTTGATAAGTATGTCCCGAAGATATTTGTTGATGAAACAGCGATGACCGAACCGGGCAAGAGGGCTTTAAGGGATGGCGACATCGGATCGATATGTTATACCAATAAAGACCCGAATGTGGTAGTCAAGGAAGCCTCATTTACCCAGTTAAAGGCCGATCTCTCCATATTGATAGACAAAATAATGGAAGTGGTGATGCTTGAGACGGGTCTTACGAAGGCTCAACTGATGGGTATGACCTCGGCGCAGACCGCAACAGAGGCCCAGATAGGCCAAGCGGGGCAGAATTTACGCCTTTCGGACAAGTTTGATTTAGTTTCCGACTTCGCTAACAAACAAGCAGACAAATTATGGGCTGTTATACGCCAGTTCGTTGACCTTGAGGAGATACAACTCATCACAGGCGAGCGCGGGATAGACGAAGTTACTGGTTTACCGAAGTTCTCTTGGATGCCCGATATAAATTCCAGTATAGCGGACAATTTGAAGGAAGGCGATTATCGTTTCCACATAGAAGTAGGCTCAACAGAGAAACCAGACCTGCCGATATTAAGAAAACAGGTGGAAAATCTTGGAAATATCCTGATGAAACCGGAAGTCCTCGTCGCATTCCAGCAACAGGGATACAAAATAAATATTGCGGAGATATTAAAACGATACTTGATGTTATTTCCCGATGTTTTTGCCGATACCGGAAAGATTATACAACCGATTACGCAGAATACGCAAGGTTTAATACCGCAAGCACCGCCACAAGGCCCCGGTGGTGGCGGAACGGGCGTCAGACCACAGCAATTTCAGGAATCACCGCCCAATACGGCAGACATTATTTCACAGATAGGCGGAGAGAAGGGCGGAATGCCTCTCGCATAGAAAGGAGAGTAAAAGTGGGTGTCTGGTTCCCGAAGAAGTCGCACAATGGTTATTACGACAAAGCGTTAAACAAAACATTTTATTCCAAGTCGGAAAAAGAGATGTTTATGAAAGCCCATCATCTCGTAGAGGATGGTTCAATGGAGAACGAGAAACACAGGGAGAACCGGCTTGTTGAGGAAATAAATTATCACAGGGCGAAGGCTGGTCTTAAGACAAAGACCAAAGAACAGTTAATCGGAGACGCAAAAACAAGGAGTTGGTAAAAATGGCAAAGAATACGCAGAATAAAAAAGGCGCACCACGGTCAATGGAGGATGCGAGGCGGATTCCCAGCGAGGCAACGAGATGTTCCTATTCAAATCCGTCAAAGGGCAAGGATTCAGGGCACGGGACTCCGAGAGAAAAACTTTAACGGGGGAAATATGAAAACATTTATCCTGACATTGGTATTGTTATTTCTTTGTTCTCCCGTGTTTGCCGGGTATGTAGAGGTGGGTGGTTATTATACGCCTATTACAAAAATAGCCTCCGGTGTAGTCGTTCAGCAAAACATAGGTAATGTTTCTGGTTTGGTTGTCTGGACACCGGCAAGTGGAAGAAAGATAGTTTTAATGGGTATTTTCACTTGTCCGAATACACACCAATCGGGAAGTGATATTATCACATTTGAAACTGATTGGAGTTCACGTTTCTTAACTGGCACTCCCATCACTCCCCCATATTTGCTGGTCTCCGGCCCTATCGTAATAGGAAATGGAGTTCCGATTTGGGAAGGTGCAGTAGATGGGACTATTTCCGTAAAGGTTGAAAACAACAGGTGGATTCCATCCATTATGCTCTGGGGATACGAAAAATAAGTGAATCCCGATTACAACAGGGAAAAAACAATAACCTCGTTCCATAGAGGAGGGAAAATGCCGTTAACGAAGTCCGGTAAAAAAGTGATGCGAAGTATGACTAAACAATATGGAAAGAAAAAAGGCAAATCCGTATTTTATGCCTCAATCAACAAAAAGAAACGGGGTTCAAAAAAATGGCATAAATCTGGCGGAGAAGTAATGGGATACTGATATGAATGTAAAAATACCTAATGGGATGAAATCCCCGACTGTAATAATCGTCGGACAGGGGACGATGGATGACAAGAAAAACGACTTTCACGCCAAGCGTATGGATAACCTTGAAAAAAAGTTAGACCAGCAATACAGGGCGTTTATGGACAAGTCTGAATATATCAAAATCATAGAGCGCATCCAGAACTCTTTTCTTTCGAGGCTCGACAAAATGATAGACGCCAACAAGGATGACAGGAGGTTCTCCAATCTCCGCGCCGAGTTCAACCTGAAAGTAAAGGAACTCAACAACAGGGACGGAGAGGATGCGATACTTAAATCCTTCGCCAATAAACTCGGTTCGCTTGAAAGGTCTATACGTTCCATACCCGTTCCCACGCAGACGATTATAAACCGCCCCAACAATATGAACCTTACCAAATCTTTTGATATGGTGTTAAAGAGGATGGAAACCCTGATAAGGGAATCCCGTCCCCGTATGATACCAAGTCCGAGTTAAACGGCCTGTATATCCGTTTAAATATACACGCTCATCCCGCCAGATGTAAAAAGG
>JBDRAY010000073.1:0-7416 GCA_043823295.1 Methanobacteriota archaeon
GGAACTACTATTACGTCCCCGTCTGACGTGTTTTTATTGATTCTGTAGAGGTTTACTTGAGCCCTGTTTTTCCGGCTTTTTGCCAGGGCTTGGGCTACTCGCTTCAATAATCCGGCGTCTTCTTTTCTCGCCGCCTTTTCAAGTTCCTCGATTAACCCTAATCTTATGGGGTTTTTTAACTCGTTTGTTCGAACCATTTTTGATTTTTAGGGCGTATATACTTTGAATCTGCCGCAAGGCAGATTCCTTTTCTTTTGATCAACCTTTTCATTTTAAAAAGAAAAGGTTGCGGGGGACGAGGTTTGAACTCGCGTAGGCCTACGCCACACGGCCCTCAACCGTGCCCCTTTGACCAACTCGGGCACCCCCGCGAGCGAATGCGAGTGGCGGGTGGGCGACGTAGTTTGTGGAGTCGCATCCACCACCGCGTGTTATTTGGGTTTCGTGCCCTTTCACTTTAATTGTTTTTTAAGTGTGATTAATTTTTCTTCGAATGTGTTGAATGCTTCCGAAACCAGGTCGTTAACACTTAGTTGACCGTATGATTCCACCATAAAGTCGTATCCCGTCTTTTTCTCTTCATACGATGCAAGGCCAGCCTGCCATTTGATGTGGTCTGAGGCTTTGCCTAGTATTGCTTTGGCTTGGAATTTTACAGCCTGTTTTTCAGTAAGCTTGACTAGGGGTGTTTTCGGATGTACGGGAATTACCTCAGGATCCTTTGATTTTAGATCAGACGCATACACCGTCTTTGGCCCTGAGACGTTTAAGGTGAGTATTGTAGTGCACTTTGCACAACCCTTGCCCTTGCACGTGCAGTCTGCTAGGAAATTGTAAGTCTTCAAGTCAGTTTTCAATGGAATTAACCCTAGCCGGTGAGCTAATACTTCATCGTTTATGACTGAAGAGTTGTCTAGATACTCCACTTCCTCGATTGCCATGACTGGGATTTCACTTATTATCGTCCGCCTCAGTGCGTTTGCAATTTGAGGTGTTATTCCACTCACGGTAAAGTAGATTTTATTACCGTCCTTTTTCACGTTTGAAACTTTCAACATTTAAACCCTCCTCCCTCGTTTTCCCCCTTTCGGCCTGCAACCTCCATGAGGAATGGGTGTGACATCAGTTATTCTCCCAATCTTGACTCCAGTCCGGGAAATCGCCCTTATTGCCGCCTGAGCGCCTTTGCCGGGATACTTTGATCCACTTTGCCCTCCAGGACCTCTAACTTGAATGTGTAATCCCATCACCCCCTTATCCTTGAGCTCGTCTGCCACTCTTATTGCAGCTTGCATTGCAGCGTAAGGAGATGACTCCTCCCTTTGGGATTTCACAACCTGACCCCCAGAGCACAAGCTTATTGTTTCTGCTCCTGTGGGGTCTGTTACGTGGAGGATTGTATTGTTTTTTGAGGCGTAGATGTGGAGTATTCCCCATAAATCCTTCTTTTTCTTTGGGGTTTTCGGCTCTTCTTTTTTGGGCGTTTCTTCATCTGTGGATGATTCTTCTTCGGTTTTTTTAGATTCTTCTTTCTTGGATTTTGCTTCTTCTTGTGTTTTTTCTTCTGATTTTTCCTTTTTAGGTTTTGGTTTCTCTTCCTCGGACTTGGAAGTCTTTGCTTCCTCTTTTTTTGTAGCGACTTTCTTCGCTTCTTTTTCTTCTTCCTTCTTCTTTTTTTCAGCCACTTTTTGCACCCGTTATCTGTTTTAAAGTCTCTATTGTCTCTTCCTCGACTTTGGATACTTGGTATTTTGGAACGTTTATTTTGCTTCCACCAACTTTTATGTGGCCGTGGACTATAAGCTGCCGGGATTGTTTTGGAGTGTACGCTAATCCCTTGCGGTGTACTAGGGTTTGCAGTCTTCTTTCGAGAATGTCTTCCACGGTTAATGCGAGAACGTCTTCGAGTGAATTCGACTTCATGATTCCGAGATTGTTGAGTTTATCGAGAAGTTGTTTAGTCTCCTTTTTCACTTCCTCGTCTTCCTCGTTCAATCCTAGCAGCGATCGTGCTTGTTGTCTGAATGATTTTAACTCGGTCTTAGCCCTCCAAACTTCAGCCTTGTTTTTAAGACCGTATTTTTTGCTTAAATCGTTTTCCTCGATTATTCTTTCGGACTTCCAGGGGTGTTTCGGCCTGCTGTAGTTCCTTCTTTGTCTTCTTGGATCTCCCATTTTAACCCTTCTTTGCTGGCTGTATTTTCTTTCGGACTACTCCGAGTGTTGAGCCTTTCCTAAATGATGATCTTGTTCGCTGGCCTCTGACGGGAAGGTTTAGGGCGTGCCTAATTCCTTTGTACGACCTGATTCTTTTCTGGCGGGTTAGGTCTTCCCTGTGGCTCATGTCCAGGTCTGGGCCGATCAGATGGTTGCTTTCCCCCGTTGAGTATTCCCTCTGACGGTTTTGCATCCACTCGGGAGTTAATTTTTTTGATTGAGTTATTGATTCCTCGAGTTTTTCGATTTCTTTCTCGTCTAAAAGGCCGAGTTTCTGACCTTTTTTGTATCCGAGTTTTGTGGTTATGATTCGCGAGATTCTAACTCCTATTCCTTTTATGTTTGTGATTGCTTGGGTGATTTCCTTGTTTCCGTCAAGGATTACTCCCGCAACCCTAACCCTGTGTCGGATGTCGGATTCCTCACTTTTCGACTCCTTTTTCACTTTATCAGGGGCTTTTCCTGCTTCTTCCTTTTTGGGTTTTGTTTCCTCTTTTTTTGGCATTTTTTTTATATTTGTCTCGCGCGAACCTTTTTGTGATTTAACGATTTTTCGCCGAGGTTGGGATTTGAACCCAAATGGTCGCAAGCGACCACGAGCTATCTAGTTTTACCGTGAATCTCAAGGCCCGCGCGTTAATCCTGGTTCCGCCACCTCGGCGTGCGTCTCTAGGATGTATCGTCGAGGGCGTTTCGCCCGACTAACCCTTAAACCAGGGCAGTGAAATATTATAGTGGAGTATTCCTATATAAATGGTGATGATTCACCCTCTTTACTCGGATTCGATGGGTTGTAATGCGTTTGTGGTTTTCGACGATAAGACTTGCGTGATTGATCCGGGGATTAATGCGCAGAGGATTATTTCTTTTTTGAGGGATGAGGGTTTTAAATTGGATTATGTTGTTAACACACACTGCCACTTCGACCATACGGGTGCTGATAAGGCGGTGCTTGATGAGACTGGGGCTAAGCTTGCGGTTCATGAGATTGATGCCGTGCCTCTTGAGGATGGTGATTCATACCTTATTTTGTCTGACTTGTTTGGAAAACCTTTTGAGAGAGTTTATGTGGATGTTAAGCTTGAGGAGGGTTCCATTATTGATTTGAGGGGGACGAAACTTCAAGTCTTGCACACTCCGGGACACACGCAAGGAAGCATTTGTCTGTTTGACAAGGAGACTGGGGATCTTTTTTCAGGCGACACAGTCTTCGCTGAAGGTGTTGGGAGGACTGACCTTCCGGGGGGTAGTTTAGACGCTCTCTCCGAGTCTATTGAGAAACTTTCACAGCTTGCGTCTGAAGGTAAGATCAAGTCAGTTTACCCCGGCCACGGACCCGCCTCGGATGCAAGCGCGATTGCACGCGCAAAAAAGCTTTTTGCATAGAATCAACATACATACCAATGGACCTTAAGGCAGTTTTGTTTGACTTGGATGGCGTGCTCGTTGATTCGGAGTCGATTAGCCGTGAAGCGTCGGATACCGTGCTTGCAAGGCATGGGATCGTCCTTGAGGATGAGGAGCGAAAGCTTGTTTTCGGGCGCAGGACTATAGACAATTACAGAAGGCACGTCGAAAGTAGGGGGGTTGACCTTGATCCGGAAAAGCTTGTTGAAGAAAAAGTTGAATACTTTAATGAGCTCATTAAAGGCCGTCTGAAACCTCTTCCAGGAGTTTTAGAGTTGTTGGGAGCTTTGGATGATGCGGGAGTTAAAAAGGCGGTCGTTTCCTCAAGCCCGCTTGATCGTGTGAACGCGAGTCTTGAGGAGGTTGGGCTTTTACTTGAGTTTGAATTGGTTATTTCAGGGGATTGTTGCAAAAAAGGCAAGCCCGACCCTGGGCCTTTTCTTCTGGCTGTAGAAAAAATGGGTGTTAAGCCTTCGGAGTGTGTTGTGATTGAGGATGCCGAGGCTGGGATTTTGGCTGCCAACGCGGGGGGAATTCTAGTTGTAGCCGTAAAAAGCCCGAATACGCACGGCCAAGACTTAAGCTCGGCAGACAGGATAGTTGAAAGTTTGACGGAAGTCGACTTGGAATTGTTGAGGAGCCTGTAAATGGTAGATTTTGAATACTTTCAGCCCACAAAGATTTCCTTCGGGAAAGGAGCATTCAAGAAGCTGTCTGGATTAAAGGGCCGGAAGGTGCTTCTCGTAACCGGAAGCTCTTCCATGAGGAAGGCGGGTTTTCTCGACGAGGCTGTAAAACTTCTTCAGCCTGCGAAAGTGGTGTTGTTTGAGGGTGTTGAAAACGACCCATCGTTTGAGACGGTTGACCGGATTGTAGAGTCTGTGGGAGACAGCGATTTCATTGTGGGACTCGGTGGTGGAAGCGTCTTGGATGCTGCGAAGGCCGCCTCCGTCGTAGCCACTAACGAAGGAGATGCAATGGATTTCATTGAAGGCAGGAAGATCGTCTTTGAAGGCATTCCATTCGTGGCAGTGCCAACGACTTCCGGAACCGGCAGCGAAGTCACCCGGGCGTCAGTATTAACTGACAGAGAGCGTGGTGTGAAAAAGACTCTCAGAAGCCCGCTAATGTTCCCGTATCAGGCTATTGTAGATCCCGCGCTTACGTTTTCGTGCCCGCCGAAGCTTACCGCAGCGGTGGGGATTGATGCTTTGACTCACGCGATCGAAGCCTACACTTCAAGGCTTGCAAACCCGATTTCGGACGGGTTCGCGGAAAAAGCAGTGAAATTGATACTTGAAAACCTTGAGGGAGCATGCAAAGACGGCTCAGATGAAAACTCGCGGTCGAAAATGTCGCTTGGAAGCCTGCTCGCAGGGCTTGCTTTAAGTGCCGCATCCTCTGGAGTCGCACACAGAATCGCACACGGAGTCGGCGGCAGATACCACGCAGCCCACGGAGAGATACTGGCACAGCTTCTGCCGAAAGTACTGGAATTCAACCTTCCTTCATGCGGAGACAGGATGAGAAAGCTTTCAAAATTAAATAATTTCAGATCCCCGTTAGACTTTATCGAAAAAATAACCTCACTCCGAGATGCCTTAAGTCTTCCAAGAAGATTGAGTGAATTCGGAGTAAAAAAAGGTGACATCCCATGGATCGTGGACCAGTCTTTAAGCTCGCCCTCAATTAGATATAATGCCCGAGAAGTGACTGAACAAGACCTGACCGCACTTTTAGAAAACATGCTTTAATACACTTATGACCCTTATCTTATGAGTTAAAATGCGTATTGCTGTTTTGGATAAGACACGGTGCAAGCCGAAGAATTGTGGTTTCCTGTGTATTAGGATGTGCCCGATCAATCGGACTGGGTCGGAGTGTATTGTGGAGAGTGAGGAGGATCATAAGCCGATTATTAGCGAGATTCTTTGCACTGGCTGCGGCATCTGCATTCACAAGTGCCCGTATGACGCGATAACTATTGTGAATCTCCCGGAGGAACTGGGAGATCCAGTCCACCAGTATGGGGTGAACGGGTTTAGGCTCTACAACATGCCCGTTCCCAAGGAGGGTGTTGTAGGCCTTGTGGGATCGAACGGAATCGGAAAGTCGACAGCGCTTAAGATTCTTTCCGGCGAGATAAAGCCGAACCTTGGAGGAGGGGACGCGGAATGGGAGAATATTGTTGAACGCTTTCGCGGAAACGAAATCCAAAACTACCTTGAAAAACTCGCGAAAGGTGAATTAAAGGCTGTTTACAAGCTACAGCACGTCGACCAAATTCCAAGGCACGTGAAAGGGAAGGTAGAAGGCCTTCTCAGAAAATCAGATGAGAGAGGCGCATTCGACAAAGTTGTTGGAAACCTCGATCTTGGAAACTCCTTGGATAAAAAGACTCCAGACCTCTCGGGCGGCGAACTTCAGCGCGTGGCAGTTGCAGCCGCACTTCTTCACGACGCAGACGTCTACCTGTTTGACGAGCCATCCAGCTACCTGGACGTTCGCGAACGACTTAACGTTGCCAGAGAGATACGCTCGTTAACTGGGAAACACGTGTTCGTGGTTGAACACGACTTAATAGTTTTGGACTACCTCTCAGACTACGTTCACGTCGTCTACGGAATGAGGGGGGCGTACGGGATAATATCGAATATTAAAGGTGTTCGTGTCGGTATAAACGAATATCTGTCCGGATTCTTAAGAAGTGAGAACATGAGGTTCCGCGACGAGATAAAATTCGACGTGAAAGCCCCGAAAGACACGACTGAGCTTGATCCATTAATCGAGTACCCGGCCCTTGAAAAACACTATGAAGGCTTTGACTTGACAGTGGATGAGGGGACGCTTTATGCACCAGAGACGGTGGGGATTTTAGGCCCTAATGCGACGGGGAAGACCACGTTCGCAAGGATTCTCGCAGGCGAGGAGTCACCAGATAACGGCGAGTTCAATCTTGAGCTCCCATTCTCTTACAAGCCTCAATACATCAAGGTTTCGACCAAGCTTGTCAGGAACATGGAACTTAAAGGAGAGCTTGTTGAAAAATTGAGGATTGCGCATTTGATGGACCGGCCTTTGAACGAGCTTTCGGGTGGTGAGCTTCAGAAAGTTAAGATTTGCGAGTGCTTGTCACGGGATGCGAGCCTCTATCTTTTAGACGAGCCTTCAGCCTACCTTGATGTTGAGGAGAGGCTTGCTTTTGCGAAATACATTAAGAGGTTCGCAGCCGATAAGGACGTGTCGATTCTCGTGGTCGACCACGACATACTACTGATTGATTACCTTTCAGACGAGATACTCGTCTTTAAGGGTGAAGGCGGTAAAAACGGCCACGCCGAAAAACCCACCGACTTACGCTCCGCCATGAACTCTTTCTTAACGAAGATGGACGTCACCTTCCGACGGGATCCCGATACAAAGCGTCCGCGGGCTAACAAGTCCGGTAGCCAGAAAGACAGGGAACAAAAAGAAAGCGGAGAATACTACTACTTGGATTGATTCTCCTCATTCCTCACTGTGTTTTTCAATGGCCTTCATAAGCTCTCTCCCACCGAGTTCGGGAAGGCAGACAACGTAGTCTGCGTCTTGGAAGACATTAAGCCTCTGATGGATCTACCGGGTTTGAGTTTATTAGAGATACGTTAATGGCCAAAAAAAGCTTACAAAGAATTTTACAAAGGATTCGCACACCTTCTAAAAAAACTTTACTGAGATACATTCTATGGATGATATTAAAAGAAGGTTTCCTGCGACAACACTATTATCAAAACTCACGTGAGTTTTATTCTC
>JBDRAY010000074.1:0-4407 GCA_043823295.1 Methanobacteriota archaeon
CATTGAAAGGCCCGATTACGACTCCAGTCGGAACGGGTTTTAGAAGCGTTAACGTCTCCCTTAGAAAACAGCTCGATTTGTATGCTTGTGTTCGCCCTTGCAAGTTTTACGAGGGTGTGAAGTCGAAGTATCCTAAAACAGACTTGATCGTGGTTCGTGAGAATACTGAAGACCTTTACGCGGGCATTGAATTTGCGGAAGGT
The DNA here is from genome assembly GCA_043823295.1 of Methanobacteriota archaeon. Taxonomy (GTDB): domain Archaea; phylum Altiarchaeota; class Altiarchaeia; order IMC4; family SCGC-AAA252-I15; genus SCGC-AAA252-I15. Next base: position 204 of record JBDRAY010000074.1, read on the forward strand.
AAACCGGTGACTAAAGAACTTATCAGATACATTGAAGTTAAGGGTGATGTGAAAATCAAGATTGATTCAGGGGTTAGTATCAAGCCCATCTCGGTTTCCGGTACGAGACGCATCGTTGAATACGCTTTTGAATACGCTAAAGCAAACGACCGAAATAAAGTAACTTCAGTCACTAAGGCAAACATTATGAAGCATTCTGACGGATTATTCATGAAAGTCGCGGAAGACGTTTCGAAAAAATACCCTGAAATAGAGTACGAGCACAAGCTCGTCGACAACATGTGCATGCAGCTTGTCCAAAAACCCGAGCTTTATGACGTGATGGTGCTGCCCAACCTTTACGGAGACATAGTCTCCGACCTGTGCGCAGGACTCGTAGGGGGCCTTGGAGTGGCTCCCGGCGCAAACATCGGCAAAGATTGTGCCGTCTTTGAGCCAACCCACGGTAGCGCCCCCCAGTACAAGGGCTTGAACAGGGTAAATCCCACCGCCGAGATACTATCAGGAGTGCTTATGCTACGGCACTTGGATGAGAAGGATGCCGCAAACACGCTGGAAAATGCCGTGGCGGCAGTCATAAAAGAGGGTAAAGCCGTAACCTACGACTTAAAACAGGACAGGGATGATCCAACCGCTGTAGGAACGAAAGAGATGGCGGATGAGATAATTAATAAATTAAGATAACTTTTACTCGTAAGCCTGTTTAAGCTCCATTTCCTCGGGTTTTACGCCGCGCATCTTATCCATCATTGTTTTGAAGGTCTTGCGGATTCCGGTTATGGCCGCATCCGCTCCCGGGATCTTCCCTTCTACCTGAGCCTGCAGGATGAACGGGATTATCGGAATCGTCAGCTTGAGTTTCGCGTTCGCGACAGGCTCTTCCGAAGCCTTTGCAAGTGTTTCCGCAATAAGTTGAGCCTGCTCAGGCCAAAGCTCTTTCAAGGAGGAAATGCCTTCAGCAAGCTGCCTTGAAAACTGCTCCTGCTGTCTGCCGGTCAAAGACTCCGCGCCCTCGGAAAGCCGGTTAATGTCGTTTCTCATGGAAGACTTAATGCCTGCCTCGGCCTTGTCCACGACATCATCCACATGATTTTTTATCTCCGTCCCCATACGCCTGTGTTGGCTGGTCATGCGACCTTCCATCAAATTGAGTCGATTGATAATCAGGTTCGCATCTGGAGAATGAAGTAGTTCATCAGCCATGCCGAAAAGTCTTTGGAGTTCCTCCTGTTTTGAAATACCGTCTTCTTGGGCTAGTTCACCCGTTATTTTTCGGAAATTATCCAGATTTTTCAGGCAGTAATCCGGGTTCAAAACACTTCTTCTCCGTTGCATTCCAACCGCAGCCCCGAAAAGCTGCGCATATGAAGCTTCCCTCAGGTTTTGAGGGATCCCGTTTTCGGGAGGCACTCTGTCAATCTCCGCCTTCAATCCTACAAGATAAGGTATTGTAGACGCGTAGTTTTTCACGAAACGGGTGATATCAGTCTCCTGCACGGCCTCGGGTTCATCACGGAGAGATCCGACCGCTTGTGCGAGTTCTGTGACTGCGGTATCGATCATCGACAGCCGTTCAAAATGACCGAGCTTACCGAGGGTTCCCCGCCAAAAACGTTCCTCGACGGCTATCTGTTTTTCTACGTCCCCTATTCTCGTACTAAGAGGAAGGCCTGTAATCCTCGGATCCACAAAGACCCCTACTGGAACCCCCCCGATAACTGTCTGAGGGCAAGGCTCCTCGGTAACATTGTAAATACCCCAAACAACGTGTTTATTGTCCCGCACCACAGCAAACCGCTGGGGCAAAGTCGGTTCTGTAAGCTTGAACAACCTCACCTCTAATCCGTCAGTTCTTGAGGAGATGCCTTTGTACTTGCTAACAGCCTGTATGTATCCTGCCTTGGAAGCCATCCGGCGCTGTAATTTGTCGTCGCTTCCGTCGTATTCACGCCAGGGAGAAAGCACTTGCATTCTATAATAGTAGTCTAATTCATCCGCTCTTTGAGGCGGAACAACCGCAAGGTATGCGTTGAACGGTGAATCAAATTTATCGCCTTCAGAGATGTCGTATTTTTTCACAGACAGTATCTCCCCTGAAACGTCAAAATCCACTGCAACCGCGCAAACAGACTGGTCTTCACCATCGATTAAAGGTTTCGAGATAATCCGCCCTCCCTCATCAACGGGAAAATGGAATAATATGATGCAACCAACATCCTCATTCGGCGAACCGTCTACATCATGGGTTTTCCTGATGTATCTTATACTTGGATCTAATACTGTTTCAGTGAACCCGAGCTTTCCGACCGCTTCAACGGCCTTGGCCACGCGGGGACAAATGTATTCCTCGTCTATTAGTCGCTCGTACAAGTCGAATGGAACAATAATCGGCGGTCTGGGCTGGGAACGGTATTTGACAAGCTCCCTTTCGACGCTATCAGACTCTTCGTAGGAATGCGGTTCAAATTGTACTTCACCAGCCTGTAACAGTCTTTTAGTGTAGTCTTCGCCTCCCGCAAATTTCCGCTCGAGACACGACAAGTCGTCAGTTTCGCGGGGTTTAGATAAGAACTTTGCTGCTTCAGGTGGAACCCATAATCCCCCCTGCTCGACATAAGATGCGTCTCCTGGAATAGACCTGAAAGTTTTTTCCATCTATATAAAATTGGGGATTTCAAGATAAAAAAACTGTTTAAAGGTGATCATATGCGACTTTCCCAATCACTTGAGTCTTGATTGACCCATTAACCCGATGGTAAAGAGTTAGAACCTGGAATCCATCATCCTGCAAGGGCAACACCATAATCCCGTTGGGGGAAAGCTGTTCGCTTATGTGTCCTGGAACCTTAAGGACTGCGTGATTTACGATAATCGTATCGTAGGGGGCTTTTTCCATCCAACCTCTCAGTGGATCCCCGTGGATTAATTGAACATTAGCTGAACCGTATTTCGCTATTGATTCCCTAGCACTTTCGAGTAGGATCGAGTTCTCCTCAATAGAAATGACTTCTCTTGCTAGGTGGGAGATTAAAGCTGTTTGGTAGCCGCATCCCGTCCCCACTTCAAGCACTCTCCCCACCTCATGGCCTGAGATTGATTCCAAGATTAATGCTATCTGATAAGGTGAAGGAGTGGTTCGGTTGAAACCTAATGGGAGTGGAATGTTATTGTAGGAACGGTCGACGATATTTTTCGGGAGGAAATCCTGCCGTGGAACATATCCCATAACCTCAAGAACCCTCGAATCGTTAATCCCCTTAACTGTAAGCTCGTCCACCATGCGCTTTCTAAGAATCCTGTAGTCAAAGTCCTCAGCGGAATCCGACTCAGCGAGTTGAGAGCGTTCTCCCGGACTCTGCGGCTGATTCAATACGAAATAAAACGCAGCAACCAGAAAAACAACGAGTACGTAAACCGCGGCCTTCAACTCGTTCATGTAAGGAATTAGTATCCAACGAAATTAAAATCAAATAAAAGTATTTTCGACAATCATTGGAAAAGTGAAAGGCCCTTCATAGAAACGCTTGTAATCGATATTCTGCGAATCCTTCCGCAGAAAAACGGTGAAGAATTGTATGTAATTTTCCTCAAGATAAGGTTTAATCTTTAAGGCATCTTCTTTGCTCCACAGATTTAAAATGACGTCAGGTTCAAGTGTTATAATCGAGTAATTGTAATCCCATTTGTTATGACCCGGATAGAATTGAGTCCAACCAGCTAATACTGCATTCCTCCTGGCTATTACATTATCATTTTTACCCAGTAAATCAATAAAATACCTGTCAGTGAAATACGGGGGAACTCCCGCGTGAACCACCAATATTGTCGCATTTGGGTAAGTTACATCATTGATGAACTGGGAGTACCAAATCATTAGGACATTGTCATGAACGTGAAGGGGGAACTCAAGTAGTAGTAACTCCTTGATGAGTGGGCGGTTGAAACAGTGAATTGCAAGTAGGACAAATATTATGCAAACAACAAAGAGTTGCTTACTTTTTTCCGGGTAAAACTTCCTTGCTAACTGCACTATAGTCTTGTAGATTGCCAGGGATAATAAAATAAAGAAGAATGGCATGACCGAAGTGACATAGCGATTGGTCCCTCCATAAAACTCCCAAGCATCACCACCAACGAAAACGCTGTAGGCTAATTGAACGGTGAATACGTAGAGCAGTAGCCGCGCTTTCACATTCCTCGGGTG
>JBDRAY010000075.1:0-3968 GCA_043823295.1 Methanobacteriota archaeon
TTGGACTTCGTCGTCAGCCCATGAGATTGAGCCTTCACCACCCCATGTAGTCCCATTCCACCCGTAAATACCCCCTACTGGCCCCTTGTAGTAGGCCACGTTTTTATAGTCTCTTAAATACCATCTTAGGGGGTAATCCTCTTCGAAAGCGTAGACTATGTCAAGGTCCCTGCCACCAGTTTTTTTGAATGAAAGATTCTCGATCCTCTCAACTATCTTTTCCACGTCAGGGTAGGATTGAACGTAAGTCAGGGAGTTGGATTCCATTGAATATGAAACAAAGTTTTTTTCATAAGCTAGTAAACCGTATGCCGCCAGAAAATATATTAATATGATTGTGAAAACGGGTTTCCCAAGGCCTGCAAACCTTTTCTTGCGCGTGAGCTCCAAATAAACCCCTTCCACGCCAATTCCCGCCAACAAGATAATTGGGGGGAGAATGTGAGGGAAAACCCAAGCCTCCTTCGTCGGAATATACGAGTACACTGAAAACGCGGCAATACTCCAGTAGGATACTGCGGTTCGGAATTCGTTCCGCCTGAAAATCGAGTAGATTAATCCCACAATTGCAAATATTACGGGGATGAATTCCACGTCTAAAACAATCTTGAAGTAATAGTCTACGCTCTTCGTGTGTCTGTATTGAACCCTATCATACCAGAATTGGAATAATCCGAGCGAGCTTTTAACGGTTTCCAACTCCTGTAGGAATGAACTGTATGGTATGATATAGAAAACTAGGAATAGGAGTATTGCCGAGATTATCACGGGTGCGTTGTTTTTCAGTCTCATCTTCCATTTAGAGAGATTGGCCTTGAATAGTTTTGTTTTTTTCCTGATTCTCCCCTGTTTTCCAAAGAGTGATAGAATGAATTTTACTGCTAAGTATGGTCCGAACATGCCTAACAGCACGTAAGTTGTTTCCTTTACTGTGAATGCGAGGGCTATGGAGATTGCTGTTAGATAAGCGTAGATCGGATTCTTTGAATTCGAATAGCTGAATGCAAATACTACTGTTGCCAGTTCGAAAAATAGGATGAATGGTGTTTGAATGGTCATCCTTGAAAAGTAGACTAAAGCGGGGGATAAAGCAATCAAAGCGGCGGAAAAGAGAAATCCTCGGTTTCCAATATGGCTTCTAATTGGAATGAGGAGGAGAATGATAAGTCCTCCGAAGATTGACTCGGCTATTCGAAGTGAGAAAGTGCTTTCACCAAATATCTTGAAAGATAATGCGTTAGCATAAAACAGGAAGGGTCCGTGAAATCCCATATGGTGCTTCCAGGGGTTACCGTTTGCAATTCCTTGAATCATGAAAGCCCTGACTGTTTCGTCGTGGTGGAGTGGTCTTAACTCAAGATTTATTATTCTTGCCGTTAACGCGATAATCAAGATTATGATGAACACTCCTGCTGTTTTTTTATCGAAAATACTGGTTTCCGAATTCATGTTCCAATCCTTTTAAAATAGTCCTTATTGATTAAAAACTCTGCTTTAATATCTGATTTTATTCTTTAGTGTGAGCCAACCCAACTTTAAAACCCTGTATACGTTGAGTCTTTTGTATTTAGCGTAGTTGTGTGTGAAACTTAACCTAAAGACAATCCTATACACTGGCTCTAGTGGAAGGTGGACTAGTCTCTTAATTAACGGTAATAAGGCTGGAAATTTCACTGCCAAGTAAAATAGTCTGTGGAGATTGCATACACTTCTCTTATCGGGAATTTTTATGACGTTTGTGTCAAAGTATAGGGTGCTTAAATCATCTAAGCTAAAATCCTCTTTGAGGAATCCATTGTTTTGAGCATATTTCGCAATCTCGGTTTTCGGGTATGGTTGTAGTAGGGATGAGAAAGGGTAATCTATTCCCGCGAGAATATTGAGTTCAACAGTCTCTAAAGCTCTATCCAAAGTTTCTTCAGGGATTGAGAAAATATTAGTGCTTCTAATCTTTATCCCATACTTGTGGAACAGACTGCAGGCATCTAAAATCTGTTTATTAGACAGCTGTTTTTTAAGGATCTTATTCCGGATGAACTCATTACCTGACTCAATGCCGACAGTGACCATGTAACAACCAGCTTCAGAGAGCAACTTTACAGTATCCTCATCAACGAGGTCTGCCCTAACACCACAGAAGAAAGGTAGGTTCACTTCAGTCTTAAACCTTTCAAGAAACGCCTTCAACCATTTTTTATCGATTATGAACGTGTCGTCAGCGAAAAAGATCGTTTCCAAACCATAATCCCTCCTAACCTGAAAAATCTCATCTAAAACATCACCAACACTGCGTTTTCTAACATACCTCCCGCAGCCACTGTAAATCCTCTTGTAAACGTGGTTAAAACAGAAAGTACAACCATAAGGACACCCCCGCCCCGTAATAAACGTCTTAGTCTCAATGTCCCTTAAAAAAACATACTTAAAATAAAGGCTTCGATCAGGAAACGGAAGCTCATCCAAATCCTCAATTAAAGGCCTCACAACATTCTTAACAATCTTTCCCTCGTCTTTAACCCAAAGGTTTTTTATCTTTGAATAATCACCTCCCTTCTCTAAAGCTTCGCAAAGCTCGAGCATTGCGTATTCACCCTCACCAACACAAATAATGTCTACTGAATCCTCCTCGATTATTTCAGGGAAAAAAGTCGCATGCGGACCTCCAAAGACGCTTATGACTTCAAGTTTCTCCTTTATTTTTTTCGCAGTTTCAATCGGCCATTTATGGTTTCCAGAAGTGACTGGGAATGCAATAATTTCGGGCTCATAATCAACGACAGATCGCACAAGATCCTTTTCTCCACCCGCAATAAAAACTTGTGGTTCATGCCCCCTGCTTTTGAGTAATGAGGCAATGTATATTACGCCCAAGTACTCATGCCACAGATTCTGTAGGAAAGCAATCCTCATTTTATCACTCCTATGGTTTTTGATTTAACATATGATATACATCTTCCACTCCTCTCAAATCTAAAGGAACCTTTTTATCTTAAAAGTAAATTAATATCATGCGTTTCTCAAATCAAAAAATTGGGGATTTCTTCTTGTATTTACTACAATATCTCATAATCCCCCTAAGCCTTCTAAACTACTTTATCAAAAAACTATATTCTATAGGATACATGTCAGAGGTTGATAAAGTCTTGATAATACAAAGACTTACTGAAAACATCCCTTATACCCTCTTAAACATATTAAACACGTCTGCAGTCTTCTTATTCAATCTTCTTATTGGCGTGTTAATCTACTCAATCATATACAATATACGCGAAAAAGGCATATTTGAAACAATTCTGGGCGGATTCGTATTATCCTCCTTAGTGAATTACGCCGAATTACTGATTCTTGGGAAACTAGGAATCTACCATCCCCTCCCATTATACTTTACCTCAATACTGATCATACTAATCACAGTAAAATACACAATCCTAAAAAGATTTGTTTACATCCTTAAACCAAGAAAAAAAGAGATAGAAAGTTACTTTGCATTCCTCTCATGTTTTATATTAGGTGCCACACCAATACTAGTACTCCAACTCGCATTTCCAATAACCCTCTGGTTGGATGTACCCCCCAACAACATTGCACCCGCGCAAAGGGTCATATCATTCAACCGGTATGATCCATTACACTCCTATCCTTCGGCGAAATACAGTCTCTATCAGAGCGTACCCTTTAATGCCATGCTTTTTTCTTTTATTACTTCTCTTTCAGGGGGTAAGGTGATCGATTCTATATCACCCCTGGATTTTTTCGTTTTTGCCTTAACGATTATGTCAATTGGCCTTATGTATTCTCGTGTTTGGGATCGTAATTATTCATGGTGGCCTTGTTTTTTCTTCCTATTAACTTATCCCTACCTACGAATTATTGATCTTAGGGGTTCCTCGTTTACTTTCATCTTTATTCCGCTATCAATCTATTATCTGACTAAGGCAATTGAAGGGGAGAAGGGGATGTTCTTTTTG